>DASVXR010000337.1:0-11899 GCA_036392595.1 Sphingomicrobium sp. | reverse complement strand
CATTCAGCCAGGAATGGGCGCGAATTGGCCTGCTCGCCGCGCAAACGGCTATACGCAATTTCCCGAAGGCGGGGCTATCTCTCCTGCGCCGCGAACGCGATCCTGAGCGCTTCGGAGAGGCTCCGGACGCCGAGCTTGCTCATGACGTTGGCGCGGTGGATCTCGACAGTCCGGGGGCTGATCCCGAGATCATAGGCGATCGTCTTGTTCGGCAGGCCCCTGGCGAGCCCGTCCAGCACCTCGCGTTCGCGGGGGGTGAGTGCCTGGATCTTCACGACCGCTTCGTCGGACCGCTCCAGGTTCGCGGCGGACTTCTTGAGCCGCTCGACGCCGTGCTCGATCGCCGACAGAAGCACCGCCTTCTCGAACGGCTTCTCGATGAAGTCGACGGCGCCCGCCTTCATCGCCTGGACTGCAAGGCTGACGTCGCCATGTCCGGTCATGATGATCACGGGAAGCGTCACGCCCTTGTCCCTGAGAGACGCCTGGACTTCGAGACCGTCCATTCCCGGCATCCTTATGTCGAGCAGGATGCATCCAGATTCGAGATTTGGCCCTGCCTTCATGAGCTCGACCCCGCTCTCGTAGGTGCGCACATGATAGCCCGACGTCTTGAGCATGAACCCGACCGAGCGGCGGATCGCCTCGTCGTCGTCGACCAGATGCACCAGACGCAGCTCCTCGTCGCTCATGACTTCGCTTCTCCACTTGGAAGGGTGAAATGGAACGCTGTGCCGCCGTTCCTTCCGGACTCGAACCAGATGCGGCCGCCATGCGCCTCGACGATCGTCCGGCAGATCGAGAGGCCGATGCCCATGCCGCTCTGCTTGGACGTGACGAAGGGCTGAAACAATTGCGGCGCAATCGTCTGCGATATTCCCGAGCCCGTATCCTCGATGGTGACCTGGACGAAGCCGTCGCGGCCGCGGGCGGTCCTGATCGATAGGCAGCGCATCGAACTCTCCATCATCGCATCGATCGCGTTGCGGATGAGGTTGACCAGCACCTGCTGCACCTGAATGCGGTCGACGAACACGAGATCCGCATCAGGGTCGAGCGACAGCTGGACGTCGATCGCATGCTCGCGTGAACCGACCAGAGCCAGGGCATTGGCCTCGTTGATCAGGCGCTGGAGGCTCTCGACCCGCCGCTCGGTCTCCCCGTGGCTCATGAAGTCGCGCAAGCGCCGCACGATCTGTCCGGCGCGGATCGCCTGCCCAGCCGCCTCGTCCATCGCCTCGCGGACCATCGCCAGGGTCTCTGGGTCGGGGTCGTTCCTCAGCAGGTCGCGTGCGCTCTCGCAGTAGCTTGCGACCGCCGTCAGCGGCTGGTTCAGCTCGTGGGCGAGCGAGGAGGCAAGGGTGCCCATCTCGCTGACCCGGCCGACGTGGGCGAGCTCGGACTGGAGATCCTGGAGGCGGAGCAAAGTCTGTTGCCGCTCGGTGAGGTCGCGGATGAATCCAGTGAAGATCCGCCGGCCGTCGCTCCATGCCTCGCCGACGGAAAGCTCGATCGGGAAGGTGTTGCCGTCGCGATGGAGCGCGGTCGTCACCCGGCCGATCCCGATGATCTTGCGCTTGCCCGTCGTGAGATAATTGATGAGATACTGGTCGTGCCGGTCCCGGTCCGGGTTGGGCATCAGCATCTTCACATTCTCGCCGATGACCTCCGCCTCGGAGTAGCCGAACATCTTCTCGGCCGCCGCGCTGAACGACAGGATCGACCCGGCTTCGTCGATGACCACCATCGCATCGGGCACGGTCGCGAGAATTGAGCGCAGATGCGCTTCGGCCTGGAACGGTCCTTCGGAGGCGGGCTGGTCCATTTGATCGCTCATAGCAATGCGTTCGGCCATTGACAGGTTTCAGCGTGCGGGGCGGCCCTTAAGGGAACTTACTTATCCAAATCGGGGTGGCGGATGGTTACCTCCGATTCCAATGGACAAGAACGATCCGGCCATTCCCCCTCGCGACGACGAGTCCGCTTCGGACCTCGCACGTCGGCTCGCCCGCTATCGGCGCAGGGTCGAGGCGGAGGGCCGGCCGCGTTCGGTGCGGCTGATCGACCGGGCTATCGAGGACGCCGGCAAGAAGTCGCGCCGCGACGGATGATCACCCGCGGCGAGCAGATGTTGGCGCTCCGCAGGCGGCGAATGGCTGCCGCACACCCGTTCCTTCGCGGCGGCTTTCGGGCCTTTTTCTTTGGCGGCGCGCTCTGGGCGGTTACCGCGCTCGTGCTGTGGCTCTGCGTCCTCGCCGGGGCGGTCAGCCTGCCGACCGGTTTCGATCCGCTCGCCTGGCATCGTCATGAGATGCTGTTCGGCTTCGTGGGGGCAGTGATCGCGGGCTTCCTGCTCACAGCTATCCCCAACTGGACCGGCCGCCTGCCGATCGCCGGGAGGCCGCTCCTTGCGCTCTTCCTTTTGTGGGTCGCGGCCCGGCTCGCGGTGTTGTTTTCGGCTCACGTCGGACCGGTCCCGGCAGCTCTTGCGGATGTCGGCTTCTATCTGGTGCTCGCCGCGCTCGCCGCGCGCGAGGTGCTGGAGGCCAAGAACCGCAACTTGCCGATCGTCGGCATGGTCCTCCTGTTCGGCCTTGCCGATGCGGCGGACCATGCGTCGGCGGCGGGCCTCATCGAAGGAGACGCCGGCTGGCAGGCCGCGATCGCACTGGTCGTCCTCATGATCTCGCTGATCGGGGGTCGCATCATTCCGTCCTTCACGCGCAACTGGATGACGAAGCAGGGCATGAAGGAACGTCTCCCGACTCAGTCCGGGCGTTTTGACGTGTTCGTAATCGCCGCGACGGCAATCGCTCTCCTCGCCTGGATCAGTGCTCCTGCGGGGATGGTCGCAGGAGCGCTGCTGATCGGCGCGGCGCTGCTGCAGATTGTGCGGCTCGCCCGGTGGGGCGGAGTGCGGACAGCGTCGGACCCGCTCGTGCTGATCCTCCACGTCGGCTACTTGTGGGTCCCCGTCGGGCTTCTCCTGCTCGGTCTCGGCACCGCCGGCATGGATATCCCCCGTAGCGCCGCAATCCATGCGCTGACGGCAGGGGCGATGGCGACCATGATCCTGGCCGTGATGACCCGCGCCAGCCTCGGCCACACCGGCCGGGAGCTGAGGGCGAACGTCCCGACGGTGTTGCTTTATCTGCTGGTGACGACCGGCGCCATCGTGCGGGTGGCGGCATCCCTCGGTATCGGCACTTACCGCGTCGGCATGGATGTTGCCGGCACACTCTGGGCGGGCGCGCTGATTCTGTTCCTCATCGCCTACGGCCCGATCCTGTGGCGGCCGAGGCTCGGCGAGGCCGCCGCCTAGCGCAGGATTGCGCTGGATCAATTCGGCAGATGTTGTGAGCTCATAGTCTCCTCACCACAAGATGTGGGAGGGATGGATGGGTTTCGATGTAGCGCTGGCCGAGGAGATCTGGACCGCCAAATATCGCTTCAAGACGGATCAGGGCAACGGCGACTCGAGCTTCGCCGAAACCGCCGCGCGGGTCGCGAAGGCGGTCGCCGCCGCCGAGGCTGCGGACGTCCGGGCGCTGTGGGAAGAGCGCTTCCGCCGCTCGATCGAGGACTTCCGCTTCATCCCGGCCGGGCGGGTGCTGGCCGGCGCCGGGACTGAACGCTCGGTCACTTTGTTCAACTGCTTTGTCATGGGGACCATCGCCGACAGCCTCGAGGGGATCTTTGAGCATCTCAAGGAAGCGGCGCTCACCATGCAGCAGGGCGGCGGCGTCGGCATGGACTTTTCGACGATCCGACCGAGCGGTAGCCCGGTCCATGGCGTCGGCGCCGATGCGTCAGGCCCGCTCACTTTTATGGACTGCTGGGACTCGATGTGCTGGACGGTCCATTCGGCGGGCCAGCGGCGCGGCGCCATGATGGGCTGCCTGCGGATCGACCACCCCGATATCGAGGCGTTCATCGACGCCAAGCGCGATCCCGCGCGGTTCCGCAACTTCAACCTTTCGGTGCTGGTCACCGACGCCTTCATGGCCGCCCTCGGCAGCGACGCCGACTGGCCGCTCGTGTTTGGTGGAGAAGCAGTTCGCACAGTCCGCGCGCGCGACCTGTGGGAGAGGCTGATGCGCGCGACTTATGACGCGGCGGAGCCTGGGGTGATCTTCGTCGACCGGGTAAATGCTCAGAACAACCTCGCCCATTGCGAGATCATCAGCGCCAGCAATCCGTGCGGCGAGCAGATGCTTCCGCCTTATGGCGCCTGCCTGCTCGGCTCGATCAACCTCGCCCGGCTGGTCGAACGTCCGTTCGAAGAAGGCGCAATGCTCGATGAGGACCAGCTCGGCGAGCTCACACGCACCGCCGTGCGGATGCTCGACAATGTGATCAACATCTCGCGCTATCCGCTGCCGCCGCAGGAAGAGGAGGCCAAGGCCAAGCGGCGTATCGGGCTTGGCATCACGGGCCTTGCCGACGCTCTCCTGTTCTGCGGTGCCGCCTACGGGAGCAGCGAGGCGGTCGAGCTCACCCGGCGCTGGCTGGGGACGATCAAGCGGGAGGCCTATCGCGCATCGGCGCTGCTGGCGGCGGAGAAGGGCTCGTTCCCGCTGTACGACCCGTGCATGCTCGAGCGGCCCAACCTCGTGTCGCTCGACGATGAGACCCGCGCGCTCATCGCGGAGCACGGGCTGCGCAACGGTTGCCTGACCTCGATCGCTCCGACCGGCACGACTTCGCTCCTGGCCGGGAATGTGTCCTCGGGAATCGAGCCGGTGTTCGCCTACAGCTACACGCGCAAGATCCGTCAGGTGGACGGCACGACGCGCGAGGAGCAGGTCGAGGACCATGCGATGCGCGTGTGGCGCCAGGTGAAGGGTGACGAGCCGCCCCCGGCCGATCTATTCGTCAGCGCCCAGACATTGTCGCCGTCCGACCACCTGACGATGCAGGCCGCGGCCCAGGCCTTTATCGACAGCTCGATCTCCAAGACCGTCAACTGCCCCGAGGACATCAGCTTCGAGGAATTCGCCGACGTCTACATCGAAGGCTATCATCTGGGCTGCAAGGGGCTCACCACCTATCGCCCGAATGCCGTTACGGGTTCAATCCTCAGTGTCTCGGGGCCGAAGGCCGACCCAGTGCCGGCAAAGGCGGAAGATCCGCTGCCGCCGCGCGAGGAGCAACTCCACGGCACCACTTACAAGCTCAAGTGGCCGGAGAGCGCGCACGCGGTCTATGTGACGATCAACGATGTCGAGCAGGACGGCGCGAGGCGCCCCTTCGAGATGTTCATCAACTCCAAGAACATGGAGCATTATGCCTGGACGCTGGGGCTGACGCGCATGGTCTCGGCGGTGTTCCGGCGGAGCTCGGACGTGGCGTTTGTCGCCGAAGAATTGAAAGCCGTGTTCGATCCGCGCGGCGGCGCCTGGATGCACGGGCGGTACGTGCCCTCGCTGCTCGCGGCGATCGGCGACATCGTCGAGCGGCACCTGAAGGCTCTCCGGTCTGCCGAGCCGGCGAAGCAGGACATGGAGTTCGCCCATCCGTTCACGCCGTCGGCCTGCCCGCAATGCGGGGCTGCCAAGCTGGTGAAGGTCGAGGGCTGCAACAATTGCCTCGAGTGCGGCTATTCGAAATGCGGGTGAGGACGCTCGACTGCCTTAGCTCGGCCCAATCCTTCCGATGTCAGTGTCAGACGGCAGTGACGTGCCTTGCGGTTGAGGCGGGCAGCTTCGCGTCAAAGGCGGCCGCCACCACCCGGACCAGCGGCCGGGCCTCTTCGACCAGCTCGATCAGGTTGCCGGAGCGCCGGATGATGCCTTCGCTCTCGAGCTTCTCCAGAGGAGCCTCGAGGCCCGAGACGTCCGCCCGGTAATCGCACATCAGCTGCTCTATGACCCGGGCGCGGCGGCGATCGTCGGAATCGAGTCGATAGCCGCGGACCGTTGCGAGGTGCCCGCCCGCGACGCGCCTCTCATAATCCGGAATGCGTGTGGCGTTCTGGACGAAGCCCTGGGGCAGCCGTCCGATGGCTGAGACTCCAAAGCCGATCAGGGTGCGGCACGGATCGGTCGTGTAGCCCTGGAAGTTGCGGTGCAATGTACCCGCTTCCGCTGCAGCTGCAAGGCTGTCACCGGGCGGCGCAAAATGGTCGAGGCCGATCTGGCGGTACCCGCGCGCCGTGAGCGCACGAGCGATGGATTCGGCCTGTTCGTGCCGCTCCGCAGGTCCAGGAAGCGCGGCCTCGTCGATCTTGCGCTGATGGGCCTTGAACTCCGGTACATGGGCATAGCCGAACACCGCAAGCCGGTCCGGCTGGAGCCGAAGAGCCTGTTCGACTGTGTCGAGGCACGACTGGACCGTCTGAAACGGCAGCCCATAGATGAGGTCGAAGTTGATCGCCGGGACTCCTCGCTCACGCAGCATCCGAACAGCGGCAGCAACCGTGTCGAAGTCCTGGATCCGGTTGATCGCGGCCTGCACCCGCGGATCGAGGCTTTGCACCCCAAGGCTTGCGCGGTTCACGCCGGCCCGCGCGAATGCCCCGGCAAGCTCGGGCGTGAGCGTCCGCGGATCGATTTCGACCGCGCCTTCGGCCATCGGGTCGAACTCGAAAGTCCGTTTGAGAGCGCCATGGATCAGGGCGACGTCGTCGGGCGCGAGTGAAGTCGGCGAGCCGCCACCCCAGTGCAGGTGGGCGGCTGTCAGTTTCCGCCCGACAGCTGTCGCGACAAGCTCGATCTCGCGGGCGAGGATCGCCGCGTTGCGGCTGACCGGCGCCCGTCGACGACTCGCCGTCGTATGGCAGCCGCAATACCAGCACATGTCGCGACAAAACGGGATATGAAGATAGATCGACACCGGCTCGTCTGGTGGCAATGCCCGCAGCCACGACCGGTACTCTGTCTCATCGACCGCCGCGGAGAAATGCGGCGGCGTCGGGTAGCTGGTGTAGCGCGGGACGCGCATAGCGGCGTAGCGGGCGAACGTTTCCGGGGAGATCATTTACGGGAAGCTACGGATTCGATGTTTGAAGTCCGTTGATCTAGATCACCGATGGAACGGGAGCCGCGGCTAGGCGTCGAACAAGGTGGGCGTGGACAACGATTTGATCTCTTCAAAGCCGATGATCGACGGTTTTGGCAGGCGCATCACCTACGTGCGCATGTCGGTCACCGACCGCTGCGATCTCAGGTGCCGCTACTGCATGGCCGAGGCCATGAGCTTCCTTCCGCGCAAGGACGTGCTCAGTCTCGAGGAAATCGTCGATCTCGCGGACGTGCTCATCGCGCGCGGCGTGAAGCGGATTCGACTGACGGGCGGGGAGCCTCTGGTGCGCAAGGGGATCGACTTCCTCGTTCCCGAGCTCGGCAAGCGCATCGGCAACGGCCTTGACGAGCTGACGATGACGACCAACGGAACGCAGCTGGCAAGGCACGCGCAAATGCTGTCCGACGCCGGTATCCGGCGCGTCAACGTCAGCCTCGACAGCCGCGACCCCGAGCGTTTTCGCCACATCACGCGGCGGGGCGACCTTGGCCAGGTCCTTGCCGGGATCGACGCCGCCGCCGCGGTTGGCCTCAGGATCAAGATCAACATGGTCGCGCTGAAGGGCCTCAACGAGGACGAGATCGCGCCGATGCTGCGGTGGTGCGGCGACGAGGGCTTCGACCTGACCCTGATCGAGACGATGCCGCTCGGCGAGGTCGAGGAAGACCGCACCGAACATTATCTGCCGCTGAGCGAGGTGCGCGAGAAGCTCGAGCGCGAGTTCCGGCTTATCCCCTCGCTCGCGCGCACGGGCGGGCCCGCGCGCTATTATGAGGTCGAGGGGCTCGGCATCCGGCTAGGTCTGATCACGCCGCTGACTCACAATTTCTGCGAGGGCTGCAACCGCATTCGCGTGGCTGCGACCGGCACCGTCTTCGGTTGCCTTGGCCATGATCAAAAAGTGGAGCTGCGGGATATTCTGCGTAGCGGCGGCGCACAGGCGGTTGATGAGGCGCTGGAAGAGCTACTGGCCGGCAAGCCGAAAAGGCATCAGTTCCGGATCGAGGCCGCCCAGCCTGCAGTTGCCCGGCATATGTCCGTCACCGGCGGCTAAGGGCGCACGAATTGATCCAAATCAACGCTTGCGAGGCAAATCCCAATAGGTCTGTTCTCAGCGCTGATTGCATGCCCTTTCAGCGCTGAACCGCAGACCGGTCCTCCCAGCCCGGTACGAATAAGCCCCGGTCGCCACCCTTAACTGGCCGGGGCTTTTTTCTATTTCCGAGTGACGTCGCGGATCCAGGTGAGGCCGCGGATCGCCTGCGGCCAGCCGAGCGTGGTGATCGCGAGGAAGGCGACATGCTCGAGCTCGTCTGGCGAAAGTCCGTCGGCCATTCCCCGACGCGCGTGCGAATGAGTTGCACCCTCGCTGTCGCCGCCGATTGCCAGCGCCAGGTTGACGAGCCGCTGCTCACGCTCGCTCAGCGGCCCTGCTTTCCCGGTCGCCGCTCCAAGTGATTGGAATGCACGCCAGAGTTCCGGTTTCTCTCTCGCCACCTGACCGGCAGTGCCTGGGAGCTCCACCTCCGGTGCGTCGCTGATCTCGGTCGGGTCGCTCATGCTGCTCTCCTCATCCGTAACATCCCTGATCGCATCAGTGATCCAGATCAACGATTACCGGGCCGTGTGGTGAGACGGCTCACCGCATAGCGGAGCCGGCGTCCCGCTTTCGAAGAAAAAGATCGCGCGCGCCGTCACCTGTCCGGAAGGGCTTCTCAATGAACAAGCAAGTGACCGTCGTGAACCCGGATCGGCACATGGCGCTCGGTGCAAGCACCATCGCCTTCACCGTCTGTTTCGCGGTTTGGACGATCTTCTCGATCATCGGACTCGGAGTGAAGGACCAGCTCGGGCTTTCCGAGACCGAGTTCGGGCTGCTGATCGGGACTCCGATCCTCACCGGGTCCCTGAGCCGCGTCGTGCTCGGAATCTGGGCCGATCAGTTCGGGGGCCGCAGGGTGTTCGCGGGCGTGATGATCTTCGCGGCGATCGCGACTTTCCTTACTTCATTCGCGCATACGTACGTGCAGCTCCTCATCGCAGCGCTTGGCGTCGGCATTGCCGGCGGCGCCTTTTCCGTTGGCGTCACTTACGTCTCCAAATTTTATCCGCAGTCGAAGCAGGGGACGGCGCTCGGCATTTTCGGTGCGGGCAATGTCGGCGCCGCCGTCACCAAGTTCCTCGCGCCGTTCGTCATGGTCGCCGCAGGATGGCAGACAGTCGCGCAGCTGTGGGCGGCGGGGCTTATCGTCACGTCCGTCCTGTTCCTGCTGGTGACCAAGGAGGATCCGGAGCAGCTCGCGCGTGTCCAGCAGCGCCGTCAGACCAGGTCGATGAAGACGGAGCTGGCGGTGCTGAAGAACGTCCAGGTCTGGCGCTTCGCGCTCTATTATTTCTTCGTCTTCGGCGCCTTCGTCGCTCTCGCACTCTGGCTGCCGCGCTACCTCATTGGAGTCTACGCGCTCGACGTGAAGACTGCGGGCATGCTCGCCGCTTTCTACTCCGTGCCTGCAAGCCTGTTCCGAATCTACGGCGGCACGCTTTCGGACCGCTACGGCGCGCGCGCCGTGATGTACGTCACCTTCGCGGTCTCGGTCCTCATCACCTTCATGCTGTCCTATCCGCCGACGACCTACATCGTCGAAGGGGTGCGTGGGCCGATCACTTTCCACACGGAAATGGGCCTGGTGCCGTTCCTCGTCGCCCTGTTCGTGCTCGGCTTCTTCATGAGCCTCGGCAAGGCCGCCGTGTTCAAGCACATTCCCGTTTACTATCCCAACCATGTCGGGGCGGTCGGCGGCCTCGTCGGAATGGTCGGCGGCCTCGGCGGCTTCATTCTTCCGCTCGCCTTCGGCGCCCTTTTGGACCTCACCGGCGTGTGGACGAGCTGTTTCGTCCTGCTCTTCGTGCTCGTCGGCGTCGCGCTGACGTGGATGCACTTCGCGATACGACAGATGGAGCATGCCGCGGAGCGGAAGGGTGCGCTCGCAGCGGTTCCCGAATTCCCGGAGATGCAGGGCCTTGGCGAACCGGGCGTGCAGCCTCCGCCGCGCGTAGCCGGGCCGATCGCCGACTGGCGGCCGGAGGAGCCCGCCTTCTGGCGCTCGAAGGGGCGTTCAATCGCTCGGCGCAACCTCTGGATTTCCACCTACAACCTGCTGCTCGCCTTCGCGGTTTGGATGGTGTGGAGCGTCGTCGTCGCACGCCTGCCGGCGATCGGCTTCGACTTCACCACCGATCAGCTGTTCTGGCTTGCCGCTCTTCCCGGCCTGTCCGGCGCAACATTACGCATCTTCTATGCCTTCCTGGTGCCTGTGTTCGGGGGGCGTCTGTGGACCACCCTCTCGACCGCCTCCCTGCTAATCCCCGCGTTTGGCATCGGCTATGCGGTGCAGAACCCTGACACGCCTTATCTGCTGTTCCTGGTGCTCGCGCTTCTCTGCGGCTTCGGCGGCGGCAATTTCGCATCGTCGATGGCCAACATCAGCTACTTCTTTCCGAAGGCCCAGAAAGGGAACGCGCTCGCCCTCAATGCCGGGCTCGGCAATCTCGGCGTCAGCGTCATGCAGTTCCTGGTGCCTGTCGTCGTCACGATGAGCCTCTTTGGGGCGCTTGGCGGCCACGCCCAAACGCTCGGCGACGGGACTCGGCTGTGGCTGCAGAACGCGGGCTTCGTCTGGGTGCCGTTGATCATGATCGGGACCGTCGCTGCCTGGTTCGGAATGAACGACATCGTTGCCGCCAGAGCATCGTTCGCGGAGCAGTCGACGATCTTCGGCCGGATCCATACCTGGATCATGTGCTGGCTCTACACCGGCACTTTCGGCACGTTCATCGGCATGTCGGCCGGCTTCCCGCTGCTGGCCAAGATCGTCTTCCCCGAGGTGAACGCGCTCAAATATGCGTTCATCGGTCCGCTGGTCGGTGCGCTGTCGCGGGCCGGCACCGGCTGGATCTCGGACCGTCTCGGCGGGGCGCGCGTAACCTTCTGGGTGTTCGTGTCGCAGATTGCCGCAACGATGGGGATGATCGGCTTCCTTTCCACCCACAGCTTCGCCGGCTTTTTCGCGATGGTGATCGCGCTGTTCTTCGTCAGCGGGGTCGGCAACGCCTCCACCTTCCAGATGGTGCCCGCGATCATGCGCAAGGCTCTGGACGACGGGGCGGCGGGCGAGCCGGAATCACAGCGCAAGGTGCAGGCGGAGCGCGAATCGGCTGCCGTCATCGGTTTCACTTCGGCGATCGCGGCCTATGGCGCCTTCTATATCCCCAAGGCTTATGGCTCATCGATCGCGATGACTGGGTCCGCGGACGCGGCGCTGTGGGGCTTCATGGCCTTCTACGTGAGCTGCGCCGCCGTGACCTGGCTCGTCTACAGCGGCCCTCGCGGCCTGCTGCGGCCGGCGCCGCGCTGGCAGGCAAAGCTGGTGCCGGCGGAATAAGAGCTCGGCTCGGGGGCGGAGGGCCCCGGTCCCTTGGGGCCGGGGCCCTTGATGTATGGAATATCCCGTATTTCGGGAACCGGCCGCAACAGCCATTGCGAGCACATGATCTGTATCAACGGAGCCGCGGCGAAGCTCGCTATCGGCCCCTCCATTGAAACCTGCCGGGAACCCAGATGAGCCACTTCCTCGACCGCCTGACCTTCCTCCGGAAGAACGTTGGCACATTCTCGAACGGCCATGGCGTGGTCACGAACGAGGACCGCAGCTGGGAGGACGGCTATCGCGGGCGCTGGAGCCACGACAAGATCGTGCGCTCGACCCACGGCGTGAACTGCACCGGCAGCTGCTCCTGGAAGATCTACGTCAAGGACGGGATCGTCACCTGGGAGACGCAGCAGACCGACTATCCGCGGCCCCGCCCCGGCCTGCCC
>DASVXR010000336.1:0-3280 GCA_036392595.1 Sphingomicrobium sp. | reverse complement strand
TGGTGCACGCATTCGACCTGATTGGCCGCAAGCCGGCGGTTGCTGCTTCGGTACCCGCGCTCGATCATGAAGCGATCGTTGCGCCGGCGCCGGTCGAGGAGCCGACCGCCGAGGACAACGTCGAAGTCGCCGTGGCCGAGGAAGCGCCGCCTCGGGCAGCGCGCGCCCGCCGACCCAAAGCCGCTTCGAAAGGCAGCCGTCGCCGCGGGGCGGCTCGCGACGAAAAGATCGTCGAGGTTGCCGAGCTTGAGGACGTGCAGGTCGCCGAGATCGCGCGGGCCG
The DNA here is from genome assembly GCA_036392595.1 of Sphingomicrobium sp. Classification (GTDB taxonomy): domain Bacteria; phylum Pseudomonadota; class Alphaproteobacteria; order Sphingomonadales; family Sphingomonadaceae; genus Sphingomicrobium. The sequence continues at coordinate 2,998 of DASVXR010000336.1, read as the reverse complement.
AAGAGCCGAAATTCGTCGAGATCGCGTCGCGCGAGGAGCCGAAGGCAGCCGAGGTCACGCCCCCGGAGCCGAACGTCACCCCGCTTCCGCGGCCCGAGGAGACTCCACCGGTGCCGCTCACCCCGCTGTTCGAGCCCGAACCGTTCGTTCGCCAGCAGCGCGCGGTGTTCGGCCGCAAATCCTAACTTCCGGACGCACCAGGTACCCTACTTGCCAACGCAAGGCCGCCGTTCCACCGTTGGCGCATGGCGCAAATGCATGACGTCTCCGACCCGCGGAATGCGTCGATCCTGATCAACGTCAACGGAGAGTTGAAACCGCGGGCGGAGGCCGTCGTCTCCGTGTTCGACAGCGGCTTCATGCTCGGCGACGGAGTCTGGGAGGGGCTTCGCGTCCATAAGGGCAAGGCGGCGTTTCTCGACCGGCACCTCGACCGGCTGTTCGAAGGCGCGAAGGCGATCGCCATGGACATCGGCCTGAGCCGGGAGGAGCTGGCCAGGCGGCTCTACGAGACCCTCGACGCCAACGGCATGGACGAAGGCGTGCACGTCCGCCTGATGGTGACGAGGGGCGTTCGCTCCACCCCGTATCAGGACCCGCGCGTGGTGGTCGGCGGGCCGACGATCGTCATCATCCCCGAATACAAGGAGCCGCCCGAAGGCGTGCACGAGCGGGGGCTCAAGCTCTTCACCGTCCACGTCCGCCGCGGCGATCCGGCGGTGCAGGACCAGAAGATCAATTCGCACTCGAAGCTCAACTGCATCCTCGCCTCCATCCAGGCGACCCAGGCGGGCGCCGACGAGGCGCTGATGCTCGATCCGCACGGCTTCGTCGCGACCTGCAACTCGACGCATTTCTTTATCGTGCGGAAGGGTGAGATCTGGACCTCAAGCGGCAAGTATTGCCTTGGGGGAATCACCCGGGCACTTGCGCTGGAGGTCGCGCGGGACGCGGGCATTCCGGCGTTCGAGAAGGACTTCTCGCTGACCGACGTCTACGGCGCGGATGAGGCATTCGTGACCGGGACCTTTGCGGGGATCGTGCCAGTGCGGGAGGTCGACGGACGCCGGCTCACCTGCCGCGGACCAATGGTAGAGCGCTTGCAGCAACTCTACGCTGAGAGGTTCGATCGAGACATCGAGGAACAGGAAAGGCCGTGACGGTCCGCATCGCGATGTGGTCGGGTCCGCGAAACCTCTCCACCGCGATGATGCGCAGCTTCGGCAGCAGGGCCGACACGTTCGTCTCCGACGAGCCCTTCTACGGCTGCTTCCTCAAGACCACCGGCGCCGAGCACCCGATGCGGGAGGAGACTATCGCAGCGATGGACTGCGACTGGCACAGCGTCATGGCGTCGCTTCGCGGGCCGACGCCGGACGGCTCGCCCGTCTGGTACCAGAAGCATATGTGGCACCACATGGCCGGACCCATCGGCTACGACGACTTCGAGGGCTTCACCCACGCCTTTCTGATCCGCGAGCCGGAGCGAATGATCGCCTCTTACCTGCGGAAACGCGAAGCGGCGGCGTTTGAGAATTTTGGAATGGATCGCCAGGCCGAGTTCTTCGAGCGGGAGGCGGATCGGCTGGGTCACGCGCCGCCGGTCATCGACGCGATCGACGTCCTCGCGAGCCCCGAAGGCGTGCTCTCGAAGCTGTGCGATGCGCTCGGAATTGCCTGGGACGATGCGATGCTGAGCTGGGCTCCCGGTCCGCGCGAGACGGACGGGGTCTGGGCTGCGCACTGGTATGGCGCGGTCGAGAAGAGCACGGGTTTCGGCCCGCCGGAGCTGGGACCGGTCGAATTACCGGAAGATGCTCGACGCCTCGCCGATCGGTGCCGCCCTTATTACGAGCGGCTCGCTCTATTTAGTCTTAGGCCCTGACGGGTGGGCTAGTTTCAGCCGATAACCCTGACGCCGTTTTCGGCCCATTCGTGATCGACATCGAGGCCAAGCTCGGCCCACTCCTCGCGGGTCCTGCATTGGATCGTCTCGATTCGACTGTACGGGTCCGGCTCCACGCGCAGGCAATATCTCGTGCTTGGGGAACCTGCCGGCGCGCCACTGGCGCCTGGGTTCGCCGGCGACGGCAGAGCGGCGGCCATCACTGCAAGGGCAGCCATCAACTGATGATGCGCCATGTCCTTTCTCCTCGTTACCTGCGCTCGTAGGTCGCGACCAGTTCGCCTTGGGCGAGAGCATGTTTCGTCGCTTCCGTCTCGACATCGATAACGTTCGGCCTGGACCCGAGGTTCAGCGTCTCCACGTCCAGTGCGAATAGCTTGAAACGATAGCGGTGCGGATGATCGCCCTTGGGCGGGCAGGGGCCGCCGTAGCCGGTCTTGCCGAAGTCGTTCACCGCCTGCTTGCCGACCTCCTGGCCCGGGCCGATCCTGCGCGTCGAAGCGGGGATGTCGAAGGCGCCCCAATGGCGGAAGGTTCCCGTCGGTGCGTCGGGATCATCGATGATGAGCGCGAAGCTCTTGGTGCCGGGCGGAGGCTCACCCCAGCTTAGCGGCGGCGATCGGTCGGCGCCGTCACAAGTGTGATATGCCGGGATCGGCTGCCCATTCTGGAATGCGTCGCTGGACAGGCTGAGTTTCGTCAGGGTCGCGTTTTCCACGGTCGTCCCTCCGTCACTTACGTTGTCTGCGTGATCCTTGGCGCTGCAGCTGGCTAGGGCGACGCAGACAATCAGAGGCAGGAATGCTCGCAGCATGGTTTCCCCGCGGCTGGCGGACCGCGGTCAACGGCCGAAAGCTTCGCCCGGTTCCCCAATAGCTGTTTGCTTGCTGCAGTGTAAGTTAACTGAGGTAAGTGCTCGCACATGCGGTTGACCCTTCGCGGCCCCATCGCTATGTGCCCGCCCGTCCGAGCGACAGGGATCCCGTCTTTAGCGCCGGACAAGAGCTGAACATTGCTCAACAAGCGTGACGCCGGGCGGCTTCGGCTGCCGGGGCTTCGCGCTTTTCATGTTGGGCAAAGTAACCGCCGGGT
>DASVXR010000335.1:0-2973 GCA_036392595.1 Sphingomicrobium sp. | reverse complement strand
TTTCATCTGCTCTCCGCCGACGGGATGAATGGTCGCGACGAAGTTGGCGACTTTCCACATCTCGTCCTCCTTCATCATGTCGCGCCACGCGCCCATCCCCGAATAGCGGATACCGTCGTGCACCGCGGCATAGGCCTCCTCGGCGTCGACGTCGGTGCCTTCCTGGAAGAATTGCGGGGCGCGCGGATAGAAGCCCTTGCTCCCCCATTTGCTGGGACCCGACTGGTCGCCGTGGCATCCGGCGCAATTGTCACCGTACAGCTGTCGTCCGGCGGCAAGCGCCGCGGAGTCGTTCGCCTTGATCGGATTTTCCGCGCCCTTCGAGCGCTTCTCCAGCGAAGCGTCGAGCGCGCGCATTCCGACATTTGATTCCCAGCCGGGAGGCGACGCAGTGGCATCGCTTGGAAGCCAACCAAGCACTCCCGCGATCGCGAACAGGACGGGGCCGGCGATCAGCCCGATGATGAAGCCGACGAGGATTTTCATGGGCACTCCTCCTGCCGGCACCCGGTAGCTTGTCAGTGCGCAAAGGCCAACGGCGCCCTGCGCAGCAGCGCTAGCGCACTTCGCTCCTGACCTGCGTCATCAGCTGGAGCAGCCGGCCTTCATTGTCCTCGAAAGCAGCCATCCACTCTTCGGTTCCGTCCTCGTGCCGATGAATGAGATGGGGCGCATTGACGAACCTGACGCCGCGGCTTTCCAGTTCCTCCTTGGCCGAATGGATGTCCGGCACGCGCAGGTAGAGGATCGATTCGCAGATGATGTCGCCTTCCTCCTCGCTGAGCATCAGCCGCACTCCGCCGAGATCGAAGAAGGCGAGGTTGCCGAAGACGTAGAGCTCGGGCAGGCCGAGCACGTCGCGATACCAGTGGCGGGATGCCTCGAAGTCCCTGGTGGTGCGGGCGACCTGCCCAAGCATCATATATGTGTCGGTCCTGGTCTCAGCGTCCATGGCGGATCTCCTCATCTGATGGAGTGCTGTGCCCTTGGCGATTCCGTCCCAGCGGCGGAGCTGCTCGCGGCTGGAGAAGCCGAGCTTCGAAAGCGCATTGCCGACGTGGAACTTCACCGCGTCGGGGCTGACGCCCATGCGCTCGGCGATGCGCCGGTTGGTCATGCCGTGACGCACCTGCTCCGCGACCTTCCATTCGGCCGGAGTGAGCACGTCGTCGTGCCGCGGCCTGCCGGGTCCGTTCGTCGTCATGGCGGTGAGTCGTAGCGAACGGGGAGGGGAATTACCCTACCCGCTGCTCGCGGGCCCGCCCGGCACTGATAAGCTGACCAGGAGACTCCGGGCATTCACGTATCGCGGTCCCGCGCCGCCGGCCGCAAGGTCCCGAGCATCGTCGGAGACTCATATGCATCTTAGGAATTTGACCCGGATGCTGGCGGCTGGAGCAACGGCAGCTACGCTCGTCGCCTACGCACGTTACCGCAAGGAGATGCGCTCGATTCGAGACGCGCTCGATCGGGGCGGCACGATCGCCGAAACCGAAGTCGGCGACATCGAATATGCGGAGAGCGGCGAGGGCGAGGCGGCGCTTGTGATACACGGTGCCGGGGGAGGCTACGACCAGGGGCTGCTGATCGGCCGCGATCTTGGCGAAGGGTTCCGGATCATCGCCCCGTCGCGCTTCGGCTATCTGAAGACCCCGGTACCGGATGACTTCTCGCCAGCCGCACAGGCCGATGCGCATGCTGCGCTGCTGGATTTCCTCGATATCGACAAGGCGCTCGTGATGGGAGCGTCCGCCGGCGCGCCAAGCGCGATCGAGTTGGCGCTCCGTCATCCGGAGCGCGTCTCTGCGCTGATCCTGCTCGTGCCGCGCGCTTATGATCCCGCCAATTCAGTCGGCGTCGATCAGAGCGCGCCCAGTCAGGCGGTGCTGCGGCTCGTCGAGAACGCCGCGGACTTCCCTTTCTGGCTGGCTATTCAGTTCGCGCGCGAAGCGGTCGTCCGCTTCCTTGGCGTGCCTCCTGAAGTCGAGGCAAGAGCGAGCCCGACAGAGCGGGCGCGAATGACCGAAATCATGCGCAGCATCCTGCCGCTATCCAGTCGAATGCGTGGACTCGAGGTCGAGAAGTCGATCGAGATCAAGCCGTGGCCGCTCGAACGCATCAAGGTTTCTACGCTCATCGTCTCGGCCAAGGACGACCTGTTCAAGACATTGCCCGCCGCGCGCTTCACCGCCGATCATATTCCGGGGGCTGAGTTGCGCGTGTTGCCAGACGGTGGCCATTTGATGGTTGGTCAGAATGAGCTGGTCCGCAGCTGGATTCAGGATTTCCTGAGAAAGCAGCGGAGCCGCCAGCGCCGGCATGAGCGGCAGGTCGCCAAGGTGCTTGAGACTGTGAGCTAGGACTTCAACCGGCGCTGACGAACGAGTCGAGGACCTTCTTGCGCCCCGCATGCTCGAAGTCGATTTCGAGCTTGTTGCCCTCGATCGCGGCGATGGTGCCGTAGCCGAACTTGCCATGAAAGACGCGCTGGCCGAGCGACAGGTCTGTGCGGCCCTGGTTGCCGAGGCTGACGGCTGACGCGCGGGCCTCGATGACGCGCTGCGGCTCGGGATTGTAGGTGCTGCGCGTGGCACGCTGCCAGCCGGGGCCGCGCGAGGGACGGGCGACATGGGCGAACGGGTCTGAGCGCTCCGACCATTGGGCGCGCCAGAGGCTTTCGCCGCCGGTCATCGTGGTTTCTTCCTCGATATGCGCCTTGGGCAACTCGGCGAGGAAGCGCGAGGGGATGCTGCTGGTCCACTGGCCGTAGATGCGGCGATTGGCGGCGTGCATGACGGTCGCCTTCCGGCGGGCGCGGGTGAGCGCGACATAGGCGAGGCGTCGCTCCTCCTCGAGCGCGGCAAGGCCGCCTTCGTCAAGCGAGCGCTGGGAGGGGAAGACGCCTTCCTCCCAGCCGGGCAGATAGACGATGTCGAACTCGAGGCCCTTGGCGGCGTGGATGGTCATGATCGT
>DASVXR010000334.1:0-17775 GCA_036392595.1 Sphingomicrobium sp. | reverse complement strand
GAGGACGAGGTCACCCGCCGCGACGAGGTGCTCCTGAGCGGCGCTCCGGCCGGGCAGGCGGTTCGCTCCTTCGCCGACGGCAATTCGGATCTCGTTCTCGGCGGGACCTTCGCGGACCTGCCCTATGCGCGCGCGGTTCGGCTTCCGCGCGGAAGCCTCCGCTTCGATCCGACCTCGGGCCTGTTCGGGCTGGTGCCGACCCGCGCGGACGGGCCGCTCGCCGACCGCCAGGTCCGTCAGCTCCTCAGCCAGGCAATCGACCGGGGCGCCTTGATCGCTGCCCTGAACGTCCCAGGCCTCGCCGCCCGTGCGACGGTGCTCGAACCGGGCCTCGACGGGATTACAGCGCCCGTGCAGCCCGCCTGGTTCGGCACTCCCGTCGCTGACCGTCGCCCGGCCCTCGTGTCGAGCGCTGCTCGGCTCGGCCGCGGACCGCAGGCGTCGGCAATTCGAATCTTCCTTCCCGATGGGCCGGGCTCGGACATATTGCTCCAGCGGCTGGTCAGCGACTGGGGCGCGATCGGCTTCAACGTCGAGCGCGCGAAGACGCTCGCGACCTCCGACGTGCAGCTCATCGACGAGGTTGCGCCTTCCTCCTCGCCAGCCTGGTTCGTGCGCCGGTTCCGCTGCGACGTGGTCCCCGTCTGTGACCCCGACATGGACAAGCTGCTCGAGGCGGCCAGGATCACTCCGGTCCCCGCCCAACGCTATGCGTTGCTGTCGGATGCGGCAGGGAAGATCGATGACGACCAGCTGTTCATTCCGCTCGCCGCACCGGTACGCTGGTCGCTCGTCGGCGATCGTATGGAGGGCTTCGCGGGGAACCGGTACGCCCGTCATACGCTGACGGACCTGCAGCAGAAACCCAGTCCCGAAGGTGGTTGATGCCGGTCCAGCTCGATGAACGCCTGCCCTTCCCGCCGCTCGGCACCGACCCGGCGTCGGTTCGCCAGCGGGTGGAAACGATGGAGCGGCTGCTCGAGCGGCTGTTCGTCATACCCGGCATCAATCGCCCAATCGGGCTCGACGTGATCCTCGATGCCGTCCCGGTCGTCGGCGACGTCGCCGCCGCGGCGCTTGGCGCCTACATCGTCTGGGAAGCGAAGAACCTCGGCATGTCGCGGTGGCAGGTCGCGCGCATGGCTGGGAACGTCGGGGTCGACTGGCTGCTCGGCCTGATCCCGTGGGTAGGCGCGATTCCCGACTTCTTCTTCCGCTCGAACAGCCGGAACCTGAAGATTATCAAGCGGCACCTCGACAAGCATCATGCCGCCACGGCGACGATCGAGGCCAAGGCCAGCAAGGCTTCGTAAGCCCGCGCCATCAGTCCCAGGTCCACTCGACTTCGATATCGTCGGGAACCGGCCTTCCGTAGCGATCTCTCGCAGGCCGATAGACGAACCGCTGCTCGATCAGCCGCGGGGTAATCTCGTCGAGCTCGGGAACACCGCTGGAGCGGATCACGATGCAGCGCGTGACCCGCCCGTTCGGGCCGACCGTGCAGCGCATCTTCACGGTGCCGCCGATTCCGGCTTTTGCGAGACGCCGTGGATAATCGCTCGGGTAAATGTCGCCCGAGATCAGCTCGAGATCGTTTCCGCCGTTGCCTGAGGCGCCATATCCTGAGCCGCCGGTGCCTCCGCCCGCCCCGCTGCCGAGCGCCGGCCCCGTGCCGCTGCCTCCCCCGGAAGGCGCAACGGTGGGGCGAACGGCGACAACGGGAGTAACGGACGGCGGGGCATGCGCGGGCTTCCGGCCCGGCGAGCCGCCCAGCGGCCTGGGCTCGGCCTTCGGCGCGGCCGACTGCTCGGAAGGCCTGGGCTTGGGCCGCTCCGGCGGCGGAACGACAGGCGGGGGCGGCGGATGAAGGCTGACGTTGATCAGCCGGCTGACGATCTCCCCCTGCCGGCTGAACTGCACCCGAAGGCCGGTGAGCAGGGCAAAGCCGAGCGCCGCCTGGACGAGAACGACCGCGGCGAGCGCATAAGCGCGCTCCCGCGGCCGAATGCTCCTGTCATGCTGCGCATAGGCGGGCACGATCCCGCCCGTTCAGCCGCTTACCGCCAGTAGCAGCGCCGGTTGGCGGTCATGCTGCGATCGACCGCGCGTCCGGCGAGTGCACCGCCGACCGCGCCTGCGGCAACGCCCAGCAGTCCGCCGCCAAGCACCTTGCTTCCGACCACCGCGCCGCCGACGCCGCCCGCAACGAGCCCGGTCGCGCCCGAGGAATAGCGGCAGTATTTCCGGGCGTAATGCGTGTGGCCGCGATAATGGTGCACGTGATAGCGGCTGCTGACGTGAGCGTCGGCGGGCGCCATCACCGGCACTCCGCTCGTGGCAATGAGCGCGAAAGCCGTCGCGATCTTTGTAATATTACGCATCGTTTTGTCCCTCTGTTTCGCTTTCTCAACGAGCGTGCCCGGACCATGTTTCGTTGGGCAAGCTGGTAACGGCGAACCGTTGTTCTGCAGGGATGCGCCGTTCATGTTAATTTCGCTGAGATGAACGAGGTTCCGAAGCGCTTAACGGCCATGCAGCTCGATGCGCCCCGGCAGCGCCTGCACGAGGTAGCACGGGAGCTTCCGGCGCCCAAGGGAACGGACCTGCTGATCGAGGTCGCGGCGTGCGGCGTGTGCCGGACCGACCTGCACATCGTCGACGGTGACATCCACGGAAGCCTGCCCATCGTCCCCGGCCATGAGATCGTCGGCTGGGTCACCGCTTTGGGGCCTCAAGCGGAAGGGTTCACCATCGGCGAGCGTGTGGGAGTGCCGTGGCTCGGCGGCACGGACGGCAGCTGCTTCTACTGCACGCACGGGCTGGAAAATCTCTGCGACCGCCCGACCTTCACCGGCTTCACCCGGGACGGCGGATACGCCACGCACGTTCTCGCGGACTCGCGCTTCTGCCTGCCGATTCCGCGCGTCTTCGACAATGTCGAAGCCGCGCCCCTGCTCTGCGCGGGCTTGATCGGTTGGCGGGCGCTGAAGATCGCCGGCGGCGGCAAGCGCGTGGCCTTCTACGGCTTTGGCGCCTCGGCCCACATCCTGGCGCAGGTCGCCGTTTGGCAAGGGCGCAACATCTTCGCGTTCACCCGCGACGGAGACAGGGAAACGCAGGACTTCGCCCGATCGCTGGGATGCACCTGGGCGGGCGGATCGAGTGAGGCGCCACCGGAAGAACTCGACGCCGCCATCATCTTCGCTCCGGTCGGAGCGCTCGTGCCGACCGCTCTCCGACACGTCCGCAAGGGAGGCCGGGTCGTCTGCGCCGGAATCCACATGAGCGACATCCCCGGCTTCCCCTATGAGCAGCTGTGGGGCGAGCGCTCGATCGCCTCGGTCGCGAACCTCACGCGAGTCGACGGCCGCGAGTTCATGGAAGTCGCCGCGCGAGTGCCGGTGAAGACTCGAACGACCGAGTTCCCGCTCAACCAGGCCAATGAGGCGCTCGACGCGCTGCGTTCCGGCGCCATCGAAGGCGCCGCGGTGCTCGTGCCTTAACGGGCCGCCAGAGCGGTCGGCAGGCCGACCGGCCGACCGTCGATATTCCCGGCCGGCGAATAGCGGCAGACGAGATAGTCGGTGCTCGGGGTCGACGCGAGAGCGCAGCCGACGTGGGTGGTCGTCGGCCAGACCATCTGCGTGTAATGGCCCACGTCCTCCCAATTGCCGGTGCGGCTCACCGCCGGGAAGATTCCCGGCCGGAACGCGCGTCCTTCGGACGACCAGCCGCTCACCATGGTTTCGAGGCTGTAGGCGCCGCGCGTGCCCATCCACAGGTTCTCCCCGGTGCCGCGGCGCGCCTGGCGGTTCGAATGGGCGAAGATGCCGGTGAACGCCATCTGCTGCGCATAAGCTGCCGCGGCTTGGCCGAGCGCCGGGTCCCACGCGAGCGGCGCCACGCCGGCACGGGCCCGCACCACGTTATGCGCGGCAAGGATTCGCGCCGGGAACTGGCTCGCAAACGGGTTCGATGCCGCCGCTGCCGGCGCGGCTAGGCTGATTCCGATTGCGCCCGCAACGAGCGGCAGCCGAGCAGTCAAAAGAGACACTGGATTGGCCCTCCCCCGAGTGCCTGAAAAAGATGACTCATCCCCCCGGCGGCACAAGACTTAGTGCCCCGCGAGCATCTCAGGTCATCGCAGCTCAGACTCGTCACGGCGCGAACATGCGCCCGCGGGAGTTACCTAACGGTTATTGAATCGGCTCAGTCGCCGCTGATCGCCGGGTCGATCTTCTCGGGCGTGTCGATGATCGGAACGCCGACGTCGCCTTGGCCGACGGTGCGCCCCGCCATCTCCAGCATCCGCTCCAGCGGCACTCGCGCGCGGTCCATGACCTCCGGCGAAAGCTCGATCCTGGGCTCGAGGTCGCGCAGTGCGACATACAGCTTCTCGAGCGTGTTGAGCGCCATGTACGGGCACATGTTGCAGTTGCAGTTGCCGTCCCCGCCGGGGACCCCAATGAAGGTCTTGCCCGGAGCGGCTTTCTCCATCTGGTGAATGATGTGCGGCTCCGTCGCGACCAGAATTGTCTCCGCCGGCGAGCTAAGCGCGAAATCGAGGATCGACTTGGTCGAGCCGACATGGTCGGCATGGTCGATGATGTGCGGCGGGCATTCGGGATGGGCCGCGACGGGCGCGCCCGGATGCTCGGCCTTGAGCTTCAGGAGCTCGGTTTCCGAGAAGGCCTGGTGGACGATACAGATGCCCGGCCAGAGCAACATCTCGCGCCCGGTCTTCCGCGCCAGATAGCCGCCGAGGTGCCGGTCGGGGCCGAAGATGATCTTCTGCTCCTTCGGGATCTGGTCGAGGATCACCTTCGCACTGCTCGACGTGACGATGATGTCGCTTAAGGCTTTCACCGCCGCCGAGCAGTTGATGTAGGTCAGCGCGATATGATCGGGATGCGCCTTGCGGAAGGCCGCGAACTGGTCGGGCGGGCAGCTGTCCTCGAGGGAGCAGCCGGCGTCCATGTCGGGCAGGATCACGATCTTCTCCGGCGAAAGGATCTTCGCCGTCTCGGCCATGAAGCGGACACCGCAAAAGGCGATGACATCGGCATCCGTGGCCGCCGCCTTGCGCGACAAATCGAGGCTGTCTCCGACGAAATCGGCGAGATCCTGGATCTCGGGCTTCTGGTAATAATGCGCGAGGATCACGGCGTTGCGCTCGCGCTTCAGCCGCCCGATCTCGGCGAGGAGGTCGAGCCCTTTGAGGCTGGTGGTCTGGACCGTCATCTTTGCCCCTGAGCAGCCCTTCGCCGCTCCGCTTCCTTCATCGCCTCCTCATATGGGGTCGAAAGGTCGAGATAGGAAGGTTCGTCCGACCCTTCCGTGGGAAAGCGGGCGACGACCTTCACGTCCTTGAAGCCGGCCGCGACGAGCGGCATCGCGAAGCTTCGCTCGACCGCCGTCCGCGCGGCCTGGCGGGCGAGCTGCATCGGAACGGCCGCCGTCGCCTGCTTGCGCAGATCCTGGACCGCGCGGTCGCGATTCGCCTGGTCGAGCTGCTCGTTCGCGTTGGTGAGCGCCGAGAGCACGCCTCCCCCGCCATATTCCCGGACCGAATTGATATCGACGTCTGGTCCGGCGACCTCGACTTCGGGAAGCCGGACTTTCAGCGTGTGGCTCGATCCGTCCCAGTTGACGTCCTTCGGCTGGAGCAGCGAGAGATCAAGCTCGTAGCGGACGTCGCCGGGCAGGATGAGCGTCCGCTCGGAGCTGACGAGGCCGCCGAACCGCTGCTGCTCGCTGGTCACCACTGACACGTAGCGCGCCGCGAACACCGTCAGGCGGTTCTGCGCGCGCATGGACTGGAGGCTCGCGTTCGCGATCGTCCTGGGGTTCGGCCCGCCGAAGATCCGGTCGGCGATGCCGGTCGTCTCGCCGACCACCACGCCAAGCACCAGCGCGACGATGATCGCGAGGATCGCGACGGGCTTGTTCAGGCGGCTGTCCATAGCTCTCCGTGGCGCTCAACGACCCCGCGCCGTTCGAGGTCCAGCAGGTGCGCATAGACCGACCCGCCGGCGGCTGGGACCAGCCGTGGGTCAAGCCCCGGGTACGCATTGGTCACGATGTCGGGAATCGGCCGGGGCTTCTCCCCGAGCAGCCTAAGGATCTGCTTCTCACGCTGCATCCGGTGGCCGATCAGGTGGCGCACATATTGCTGCGGGTTGGTGACCGGCGGCCCGTGCGCGGGATAATAGATGCTGTCGCTGCGTCGCCGCAGCTTGTCGAGGCTTTGCATATAGGCGGCCATGTCACCGTCGGGCGGGACGACCACCGTCGTCGACCAGCCCATCACATGGTCGCCAGTGAACAGGGCGCCTTCGTAAGCGAAGCAGAGATGGTTCGACGTATGCCCGGGCGTCGCGACCGCCGTGACGACTCTCCCATCCACCTCCAGCAGATCCGCGTCCTCAAGCACGCGGTCAGGACGGTAGTCGCCGTCGAACGACGCATCGGCACGCGGCCCGACCGTCTCCAGCGCCAGCGCCCCGCATCCGATGAGGGGCGCTCCCGTCCTCTCCGCAAGCGGCCGGGACGCGGGGCTGTGGTCGCGATGAGTGTGAGTGCACATGATTGCGACGACCGGTCTGCCGCCGATCGCCTCTTCCAGCGCATCGACATGCTCCGGAAGATCCGGCCCGGGGTCGATCACCGCGAGCTCGTCGTTTCCGATGAGATAAGTCTGCGTGCCGTAATAAGTGAACGCCGACGGATTATGCGCGAGGACCCGCGCGATCCCCGGCCCCAGCTGCTCCAGCTTCGCATAAGGCGCGTCCACCCGGCGCGCTCTGCCACGGACCTAGCAGTGCAGCAAATAAGGCCCGAGCGAATCCACCACCTGCCCTTGGCTGTCAGGCTTGGCCCGGCGGACGACCTGGATCTCCACGCGGCTGTTGTTGACGCCCGCGCAGACTTCGTCGGGGAGAGCGAGCTGGACCGATTTGCCGCGCGTCAATTGCGCGAGCTCGACTTCGGCGCGAGTGTCGCCGCGGCGAACGAAACGCAGCGCCGTCCGGGCCGGAACGGCCTCGTCGGCGCGCACCACCACCTGCGTCTCCCTCGCGAGCATTGAGCAGGGCGCGGGTTCGCCAAGATCCTCGACGTTCATGCATTCGATCGTCAGCCGAGGCTTGCTCAGCAACGGCACCTTCGCCGAAGCCGCGATCCTTGTCGCCGCCGGGGGCAAAGGCGGGGGGAGCGGCGGCAGGGACGAATATTCCGGCGGAGCTTCGCTTGATCCAACTCGCGGGGGCGGCGGCGCGTTGACTATCGAGGGAGCGGCGGCGATCGCCGTGGCCGCTGCAGGGGCAGCTCCTGCCGGCCTCAGCGCGTCCGCTTTCGACCTGATTTGAGCGATGAGGTCCAGGCGCTTCTCCGGCGCCATCTTCATGTTTTTCGACAGGGCCGCGGCAGCGCTGTCGAACATCTTCACCAGGTCGGCGTCCGTCGCGCCCTTGATGCTGCACAAGGTGACTCGCGCCTCGTGCGGCGGCTGGCCGGTCGTGAACACGAACCTCTGGCCCTCACAGGCGGGCGGTGCAGCCATTTGGCCACTGCCCTGCGCGGATGCGCCCGCGGATGCGAGGCCAATCGCCAGCGCAGCAGCAACAAGAGGAATGAATTTCATGCTTTCGCCTTCCCCGCCCGCACCCTCATCCGCCGGGACTGAACACCGGTTTAACCGAGGTTCAGGCCTTCGCGAAAGATGCGGGAACCGGGGCGGCCAGCAACTGCAGCTGCTCCAACCGGCGGCCAAGGGCTGCAGGATAGACCTCGCCGAACAGCGCTTCCATGCTTCGGTCCCAGCTGAACTGGAGCGCGTTGGCCCGCGCCGCCTCGGCCATGGCCAAGCGATCACCGCCCCAGACGTCCAAGATGTTCCGCGCCATGGCGTCGCTGTCGCCCACGGGACCAAGCCGTCCGGTTTCGCTCGCCACGCGGTCGATCATGGCGCCAGCCTCGACGCCCACGATCGGAAGGCCCGAAGCCTGCGCCTCGATGATCGACACTCCGAACGTCTCGTCGGCCATGCCGGACACGTAGATGTCCGCGCTCGCGAGCCAGCGCGCGAGCTCGGCACGGTTCTTTACATAGCCGGGCATGATGATGCGCTCGTCGCGCAAGGCGGCGATCTCCTCGCGGAGCGGTCCCTCGCCGATCAGCGCGAGCCTGGCGCCGAGGCCCTCGGGCAGGGCACCGAAGGCCTTGGCCACCACGTCCGGCTTCTTCTCGCCGTCGAGCCGCCCGACATAGATCAGCAGCGGCTGGTGGTCGGCAAGGCCGAGCTTCGCGCGAAGGCGCAGATCGCGCTTCTCAGGCCCGAACTCGCCCAGCTCGACGCCCAGCGGGACGATGTGCACCGGGTCGATTCCGTAGGAGCGAAGCTTCGTCGCGCCGCCATTTTCGCTCAGCGCGAAGACGGCGTCGAAGCGGCGATAGAGAAAGCCGCAGTAGCGGTAGCATATGCGCCCGCACAGGCTCGCCACCGGGCTCGTTACGAGCTTCGAGAAGGGCCGCTCGACATAGACGGTCGGAAAGTCCGTCATGTAGGCGGCGACCAGCGCTGTTTCGGGGAAGCGACGCCGATGGGCGATTGCCGCCCAAGGCAGGTTGTAGGCGTCCTGACACTCGATGAGGTCGGGCTTGAACCGCTCCAGCGCTTTGCGCACCGCGCCGTTGCGCAGCATCAGCCTGTAATGCGGGCTCCCGGGGACCTTGGGAGAGCGGATCGTCACCGTGATCGCCCGATCTTCCTCGACCACCTCGTCGCGGCGGCCGGGGATGATCATCAGGTGACGGTGCGGCGTCGAATCGAGGACGTGGCGCCTCTTGTGCAGCAAATAGGTGCGCACTCCGCCGCCGACGTCCGACCAGCTCTGCGTCAGGTCGCAGAACAATTTGGCCGGGCCAGGGGATGGCGGATCTTCGCGGCTCATCGTCCGTCCCAACCAAGCGCGCGCGGCAAAGTGCCATCGGCGGGACTGCGGCCCTGCTGTCGGAAAATTTTACGCAAGAGCGCCCGGCCCCTTTCCTCTTCTCGCAAAAAACAACGCAAATGCGCCATTTCTTCCATTTGGCATGGCTGTTGCTACACTAATCGCGTCCACTTGGTTCCACGCCAACCAAAGGGGCGGCCGAAGCGGTTCTCTGGTCCCGCTGAAGGCCGCCCCTTTTAGTTTTCACGCATTGGCGGAAAGCAGCTCCTGCAGCTCGCCGCTCTCGAACATCTCCATCATGATGTCGGACCCGCCGACGAACTCGCCCTTCACGTAGAGCTGCGGGATGGTCGGCCAGTCGCTGTACTCCTTGATCCCCTGGCGGATCTCCGGGTCCTGGAGCACATCGACGGTTTCGTACGGCTTCTCCAGCCGGTCGAGAATCGCGACCGCGCGGCTCGAAAAGCCGCACTGCGGGAACAGCGGCGTTCCCTTCATGAACAGCACGACGTCGTTCTTCCGGACGATGTCGGCGATGCGCTCCTGGGCGTCACTCACTTGCTTGTCTCCGTCTGCGGCACTGCAGTCTCGAGCTGCAGCGCGTGAAGCTCTCCCCCTACTCGCCCCCCGAGCGCCGCATAGACCGCCTGGTGCTGCCGGATGCGGCTCATTCCCTCGAAGCTGCGGCTGACGACGCGAGCCGCATAATGGTCGCCGTCACCGGCGAGGTCGCGGATCGTCACCTCGGCGTCCGGAATGGACTCCTTGATCAGCCGTTCGATCTCGCTTGCGGGCATCGGCATTAGAGGTTGCTCGCTTCGATGATCTGCCGGCGCGCCTCGATCTCCTTGTTGCGCAGCGCCTCGGCCACTTTCGCCTCGTCGCAGTCGACGCCGGCGGCGGTGAGGTCGCCCAGCACCTTGCGGATCACGTCATGTTCGCCCGCCTCCTCGAAGTCGGACCGGACGACGTCCTTCGCATAGGATTCGGCTTCCGCCTCGCTGAGGCCCATCTGCCGCGCCGCCCACTGGCCGAGGAGGCGGTTGCGCCGAGCGATGATGCGGAACTGCATTTCCTCGTCACGCGCATATTTGGCTTCGAAGGCGCGCTCGCGGTCGTCGAACTGGGTCATGCCTATCCCTTGGTCGTTGCGGCCCGCGAGATAGGGGCAGCGGCCCTGTCAGTCCAGCGCAACCGCTCCGCATTGCCGTTGCCGCTCGCGAGGAGTAATTTGATCGGCGAGGAGGTAGCGATGTTCAGCATTCCTCATCGTATCGGCTTGCTACTCGCCGCAAGCATTCCCGCATTCCTCTCCGTAACCCCGGCTCATTCGGC
Source organism: Sphingomicrobium sp. (assembly GCA_036392595.1). Classification (GTDB taxonomy): domain Bacteria; phylum Pseudomonadota; class Alphaproteobacteria; order Sphingomonadales; family Sphingomonadaceae; genus Sphingomicrobium. The sequence continues at coordinate 7,489 of DASVXR010000334.1, read as the reverse complement.
GCTCGGCCCGAGGCTCGACCTGATGTGCATGCCCGACTACGCGCCGGAGGGCTTCCCCTGCCGGTCTGTACCACCGGGGACCCAGCTCGTCGTCCGCGTCCGTGACGCTCTGCCGGCCGGCGCCGTGCTCCGTTTCGTTCCGGCCGGCGATCGGGGGAACGGGATGGATTTCCCGCTGTCGGCCGGACCGGTGGCGCGGAACAGCGATTACAGGATCACGATCTCCGACCGCATGTGCACCGTTCGGAAGGGCACGCGCTTCCAGGTCCAGCTGCTCACTGCAGCGCATGCTCAGGCGGGCTCGGCCGGCGATTTCATGGTCATGTGCTAGGCGCCGCCTGGCCGATTTCGACCACGAGCTTTCCGATCGCGTCACGGTCGCGAAGCGCTGCGATCGCTTCACCCGCGCGCTCCAGCGGATAGGTCGCGCTGATTTTCGGAGCGATCCTGCCCTCAGCCCACCAGCGGAAGAGCTGCTCGACATGCTGGGCGTTGCGCTTCGGGTCGCGGGCGACGAACGCGCCCCAGAAGACGCCGCACACGTCGCAGCTCTTGAGGAGCGTGAGGTTGAGCGGGAGCTTGGGGATCCCGGCCGGAAAGCCGACGACGAGATAGCGGCCTTCCCAGCCGATGCTCCGCAGCGCCGCCTCGGCATAGTCGCCGCCGACCGGGTCGAGGATGACGTCGGCTCCCGACGCTCCGGTCGCATCCTTGAACGATCGCGAGAGGGCCTTCAGCCCCTCCCGGTCGAAGGGCCCGCCCGGATAGACGATGGCCTCGTCAGCGCCGGCCTCCCGAGCGGCTCGCGCTTTCTCTTCGGACGATGCGGCGGCGATCACCGTGGCGCCGAGCGCCTTGCCGACTTCGACCGCCGCGATCCCCACTCCGCCGGCGGCGCCGAGCACGAGCAAAGTCTGCCCGGCTCCGAGGCGCCCGCGATCGACGAGCGCGTGAATCGCAGTCGCATAAGTGAGCAGCAGTGCGGACCCTTCGACGAAGCTGCGCTCGTCCGGGAGGCGGATCGCGCGATCGGCGGGAATGACGATCTTTTCGACGAGGCCGCCAAAGCCCACCGCCGCGATCAGCCGGTCGCCAGCCGACCAGCCGTCGACTTCCTCGTCCGCCGCGATGACCTCGCCCGCGATCTCGCTCCCCGGCGCGAACGGCCGCGGCGGCTTCAGCTGATATTTGTCCTCGATGATCAGCACGTCGGGATAATTGATCGCGCAGGCCCGCACTCGCACGAGCAGCTCGCCGGGGCCTGGCGCCGGATCGGGAATTTCCTCGACCCGCAACGTCTCCGGCCCGCCCGGCTCGCGCGAGAGAAGCGCCTTCACCAGGGCCAGACGTGAAGGCGGTAAGAGATGTGGTCGTAGAGCAGGAGGAGGACAGCAAGCAGCGCTGCCTTGAGCGCCACCCTTTCCGCCTCGACTCTCGTCATTCGTCGTATTTCGCCGTCGTCTTCTCGCGGACTTCCTCGGCGGTGACGCCGGGCGCCAACTCGATCAGCCTGAACGGGCTGTCGTGGTCGGGCCGCTGGAACACCGCGAGGTCGGTGATGATCATGTCGACGACATTCTTGCCGGTCAGCGGAAGCGTGCATTCGGGGATGAACTTGGCGTCGCCGTTCTTCGAGACATGCTCCATCACGACGATGATCTTCTTCACGCCGGCGACGAGGTCCATTGCCCCGCCCATGCCCTTGATCATCTTGCCCGGCACCATCCAGTTGGCGAGGTCGCCCTTCTCGCTCACCTCCATCCCGCCGAGCACGGCAAGGTCGATGTGCCCACCGCGGATCATCGCGAAGCTGGTCGCGCTGTCGAAGAAGCTCGACTGCGGAAGCTGGCTGATCGTTTGCTTGCCGGCGTTGATGAGGTCGGGGTCGACCTGGTCCTCATAAGGGAAAGGCCCGATCCCGAGCATCCCGTTCTCGCTTTGCAGGGTGACGGTCATGCCCTCGGGGATGTTGTTCGCCACCAGCGTCGGGATCCCGATGCCGAGATTGACGTAATAGCCGTCGCGCAGCTCCTTCGCCGCGCGCGCCGCCATCTGGTCGCGCGTCCAGCCCTTGGTCAGCGTTTCCGTGCTCATTTCCTTCGTCCTTTGATCATGTTGGCCGGAAGCGGGTTCTCGGGTGTCTCTTCCTGCCACAGGATGGAGGCGACCAGCCATCTGCCGTCGATCTTTACCAGCTGAAAGCTGTTGATCCCACGCTCGTGGAAGCTGCCGCTGGCGGTGCGCCCGTCGTACGCCGACCAGGCCGTCGCGAGACCTCCCCAGACCTCGACCCGGCGGCCGAGCTCACGCTCCGTAAAGCCCTCCTTCTCGAGGATTTCGGCGTTGCGCTTGATATAATCCTCGACCGAGCCGCCGCGCAGACCCTTCGGCCCGATCGCCTTCATCGTCGCATTCGGCGCGAACATCGAGCGCATCCGTTCGAAGTCGCGCTTCTGTCCCGGCGGGCCGGAGATCACATGATAGACTCCGCGGATCGCCTGATCGATTCCGGCGAGGTCGGCCTTGGTCGCGTGGGCTGCCGCCGCAGTCGCAATCAGGAGCGCCGCGATCATGCGACCTCCCGCTGCCGGACGGTCCGAAACTCGATCTTCTTCTCGTAAGGCGAGCCGTCGATCAGTCGGTTCACGTAGATGGACGGCAAGTGGATGCAGTCCGGATCGAGGCTTCCGACCGGCACGATCTGCTCGACCTCGGCGACGCAGACCTTGCCGCAGGTCGCCGCCGGAAGGTTGAAGTTGCGCGAGGTCTTGCGGAACATGAGGTTGCCCGTCTCGTCCGCCTTCCAGCCCTTTACGATGGAAAGGTCCGCGACGATCCCGCGCTCGAGCACATAGGTCTCGCCGCCGAACTCCTTGTGCTCCTTGCCCTCGGCGACCTGCGTGCCGACGCCGGTCTTCGTGTAAAAGCCCGGGATCCCGGCGCCGCCGGCGCGCATCCGCTCGGCGAGCGTTCCCTGCGGAGTGAACTCGACCTCCAGCTCCCCGGCGAGGAATTGCCGCTCGAACTCCTTGTTCTCGCCCACGTAGGACGAGATCATCTTCTTCACCTGCCGGGTGCGCAACAGCTTGCCGAGGCCCTCATTGTCGATCCCGGCATTGTTCGAGGCGATGGTCAGGTTCCTGACCCCACTTGCCACGATCGCGTCGATCAGCCGCTCAGGGATTCCGCACAGCCCGAAGCCGCCGGCGGCAATGGTCATTCCGTCGAACAGCAGCCCTTCGAGCGCGGCCTCCGCATTGGGATGGATTTTCTGCATCAGCCGCCCATAGAAAAGCGGCGACGCTTGCTCAAGCGAGCGTCAGCCTTTCAGCTTCGCGAGCACCCCTTGCAGCTGCATCGCGTTGGACATGTCGCCTTCGACCTTGAGCTTGCCCATCATGAAAGCCGTCATTCCGTCCAACTGACCGGCTGCGAGCTGCTGCCAGTCGTCCCAACCCACCTTGATCGTCGTGTCCGCGGGGCCGTCCTCCTCGGTCACCTGCTGGGCCGCGCCATCGAGCATGACCGCGCCCTCGCTCCCGCCGAAGTCGATCTTCACGCGCTTGCCGGGGATCCACGCCTGCCCCTGCTGCATGCGCTGAACCAGCTCCTGTTTCGTCATCGCTTTGCTTTCTCCTTTGTCAGTAGCGGTAGCGGGCCGTTGCAGCCGTTTCAACCGAAGCCTATTTGGCGGCCATGGGATACGAAACAGACCTCAAACTCTTCATCGACGGCGTGTGGAAATCGGGCGAAGGCCGCGATTGCCACCCCGTGGTCAACCCGGTGGACGCGAGCCCGATCGCCGAGGTCCCCTATGCGACAAAGGCCGACCTCGACGAGGCGCTCGCCGCCAGCGAGCGTGCGTGGCCGGAGTGGCGCTCGACCGACGTCGAGAAGCGCGGCGCGATCCTGCACAAGACCGCGCAGCTGCTGCGCGAGCGGGTGGACGTCATTGCCGCGACCATGACCCAGGAGCAGGGCAAGGTCCTTGCCGAGTCGAAGGCCGAAACCCTCGCCTCCGCCCAGCTGTTCGACTGGTACGCCGAGGAAGCGAAGCGTGACTACGGCCGCACCCTGGTCCGCCCTGCGGGCCAGGTCAGCCGCGTCATCCGCCAGCCGGTCGGCCCGACCGCGACCTTCACCCCATGGAACTTCCCGATCTATTTGCTGGCAAAGAAGGTCAGCGCCGCGCTCGCCGCGGGCTGCACCGTCATCTCGCGCCCGCCGCACGAGACTCCCGGCGTTTGCACGGAGCTGTTTCGGGCGCTCGCCGATGCCGGAATTCCGAACGGCGTCGCCCAGCTGATCCACGGCGAAGCGGCACTCGTCAGCGAGACGCTGATCGCCAGCCGCGTCATCCGCAAGGTCAGCTTCACCGGCTCGACTGGCGTCGGCAAGCACCTCATGCGCCTCTGCGCCGACAGTATGACTCGCGTCACGATGGAGCTCGGCGGCCACGCGCCGGTGCTGATCTTCGACGACTGCGATCTCGAGAAGACGCTCGACATGGTCGTGCCGCAAAAGTTCCGCAACGCCGGCCAGGTCTGCGTCTCGCCGACGCGCTTCTACGTCCAGAGCGGAATATACGAGGCCTTCGTCAAGGGCTTCGCCGAGCGCACTGCCAAGGTGAAGGTCGGCAACGGCCTAGAGGAAGGCGTGAAGATGGGCCCGCTGGCAAACAGCCGCCGCCCGGACGCGATCGAGACCCTGGTGCAGGACGCAAAGGCGAAGGGCGCCCGAGTCCTTGCCGGCGGCGAGCGTGGAAATGGCGGGTTCTTCTTCCAGCCGACGCTCCTCGCCGACGTTCCCAACGAGGCGGCGATCATGAATGACGAGCCGTTCGGCCCTGTCGCCGTCAGCCGCTCGTTCGACACGTTCGAGGAAGCGATCGAGCAGGCGAACCGCCTGCCCTACGGCCTCGCCGCCTTCGCCTTCACCGAGAACGGTCGCCGCGCGAACCTGATCGGCGACCTGGTCGAAAGCGGCATGGTCGGGATCAACACCTTCGCGATTTCGGTCGCGGATGCGCCGTTCGGCGGAGTCAAGGATTCAGGCTTCGGGAGCGAGGGCGGGAAGGAAGGGCTGGAGAGCTATCAGGTCGTGAAGGCAATCCACCAGGCGTGAGCGAGAACGGCTACACTGCGGCCGAACTCGACGAAGCACAGGATCGCTTTGGAGTTCGGTTTCCGCCGGACCTCTACGATCTGTTGTGCAAGCAACGAATAGCTGACGGTTACGATTGGACCGGCCCGGCCGACCCCATCGAACGCGCTTTACGTTGGCCCTTGGAGGGTCTTCTGTTCGATGTTGAAGAAGCGGGCCTTTGGTGGCCCGAATGGGGCGCACGGCCCAGCAACAAGGAAGATCGCGCTGCCCTCCTAAGCGAGGTCGTAAATGCGGCGCCGAAATTGATCCCGCTTCTGGCGCACCGCTACCTCCCGGAGCAGCCGCAGGAAGCGGGCAACCCCGTGTTCTCTGTCTATCAATCGGACATCATCATCTATGGCGCAGATCTTGAGGACTGGCTTCGAGTAGAATCCGACCAGACTTACACGGCGCGACCACAGCCGAGCAGACGTCCGATCGATTTTTGGAGCCTCGCGGTCGAACGGTCGGGCGATCCTGAGTTCATGAGCCCGCTCTAAAGCTTATCCAAATCCGGCATGTTCTTTGGATCGAACTTCAGGTTCGCGATGGCGTGCTTGTGGTGCATCCGCGCGTTGAGGCAGGCGAGGTGCAGCCAGAAGCCGCGCTCGCCCGCGACCCGGTTGGTGGCGTCGTAGATCGTCATCATGAACAGCTCGTCCGGCTGTACCGGCTGCCCGCAGAAAGCGCAGGGCTGCGGGACCGGCCCGGCCCTGTGTTCGATCTCCTCGGGCGCCCAAGGTCTCGGTTCGGCATCGGGGTTCAGCCGGTCGATCAGGCGAGTCAGCTCCTCCAGCCATTCATTGGTGCCGCTTTCCTGAGCCGCCTCCTCCCACAGCTCCGCCAGCTCCGAATTGCGCATGACCTGGAGCACGGCACTTCGTGCTGAGTGGTACAGATCGGCGTCCGGCTCGCGCGCATCCGCCAATCGCTGAGCAAGCTCGTCAGGAACGCCGGGGCTCTTACGGCCGAGCAGCAGGGCCACCGTCTCGGCCGCCGCGACCACCTCCGAGGCGAGATCTGCGTCGACGGCCCCGGCGCCGCGGGCCTTCAAGCGCTCGAACGCGTTGCGCACCTGGTCGACCGACTGCACCCCGGCCGCCCAATCCAGCGCTGCGTCATTTTCGAAGCTGCCAGCCCCCCACGCGCCCACGTTCAAGTCACCCCGCCGCTTGCCGCGCGACGCCTGCCTGACCTCGCAGGAAGAACATCAGATAGACGAGGCGGCCATTCTCGACGCTGTCTCCGAAGGACTCGCCGGACGTGTGCCAATAATGCGGCTGCAGCAGGATCAGCCGATTGAACCGCATCGGCACGGTCATCGTATGCTCCCATTTCGACCGGTCGAGCGCGTCCTTGTCGAGAATGTCGTGCTGCATCTCCTCGTAGGACGAGTAGCCGATCCGATTGAGGCTCTCGATGTCCATCGGCACACGGTCCGTCCGAGTGCGCTTGTGCCGGAAGAATTCGGTTCCTCCGCGGCAGTCTTCATCGCGCGTCAGGTAGAGTATCCCCGACCAGTGGCTGACGTCGATATGGATCCGGCCCGGCCGATTGTCCTTCGCGAGCGACAGCCGGCAGCTCCCGTGCGAGAAGTCTTTCGTCCACGGTGCTCGAACCGGCTCGCGGACAAGCGCGGAGATGACTCGATCGAGACCTTCGATGTTGAGCTTCTCGACCGAGTTCAGTCCGGGAAATCTGCCTGGCACGGAATAATTCAGGGTCAGGGCCTCCTCGCGGACGGCCTCGGCGTTGCGCAGGAAATCGTCGATGACGAACAGATGCGGGACCATCCCAGCGCGATAGCATGGTTTCTCCTCGCGGCCAGCCGGGAGCGCCGCAGCCGAGGCTATGGCACGGACGTGTTGAACTGCATGACCGGAGTCACGCTTGTGAAGTTCGCGACGTCCGCGGACAGCGCCCTTGCCGCATCAGAGGCCACCGCGTCCCGCGCCCCCTGCTCGGTCGCGAAGCTCAGGATGACCGTTGCGAGATAAGCCGGGTCGGTTCCACGCAGGCTTTCCTCGCCACGAAGCACTGCAGCATAGCCAAGGCCGAACGGTTTGAACGCTTTGCCGACGTCGGGCAGGTGCTTCGACCGGAAATAATCGAAGTCGAAGCTCGCGTCCGCCGACTTCGGATAGGTGATGGTGAGGATGTACATAGCCCGATCGCTACCGCGTTTACGCTGGCATCGCCAGCCGTGGCGCTTCGCGAAAATGACGCTTCCGTGACACTTTTGTTGCCGCCCTCGCGGCTGTCCCCTAGAGCGCGAGGAAATTGGGGATCCGCAGAGGGCGTTTTTCATGTTTGGTTGGTTCCAGCGGCTGTTGCCCGAACGGGG
>DASVXR010000333.1:0-4872 GCA_036392595.1 Sphingomicrobium sp. | reverse complement strand
CGAGCCCCATCGTCACCCGGGTCAGCGTCCCGCCGCCCGATTTCTCGAGCCGGATGCTTTGCCCCTTCGTCAAACTGACCATGGCTGCTCCCCCTGCTGGAAGCGGCGACGCTAGGGCAGCGCGCCGTATCGGCGCAACTGCTTTTTGGGCGGCTTCGGCCGTGGTGACCCCAACGGGACTCGAACCCGTGTTTTCGCCGTGAAAGGGCGACGTCCTAGACCGCTAGACGATGGGGCCGTGGAAGGCGGCTGCCGGTTAGGCGACGGTCGCCAACCGGTCAAGCAGCGAGGGCGGCGTCCTCGAGGTGCATTTCGGCCGCGTTGCCGCCATTCCATTCGTCGCGCCTGATCGACCCCGCGAGCCACCAGCGAGCGTCGGCCGGGGAGGCGAGGAGCGCCTGGCCCAGGTCGGTCGCGGCGCTGCGGAAGGCGATCCATTTGAAGCTCTTGCCGTCGTCGCCCGCGGCGATTCCTCGCACGTGCCCGTCGCCGACGATGCCCGTACGAAGCAGGCGCACCGGCCCGGCTGCGACCTTCGGGCTCGGCCAGCCGGCCCCGTAGGGGCCCGCGGCGTCGAGAGCGTCGCACAGGCTCCCCGCCACGCCGCCCGGAGCGAGCAGCGCATCGAGCAGCAGAGCGCGCTCGCCGCGAGCCTTCTCGACGTCGGCGGCCAGACGTTCGTTGATGAAATCGCGGAACGGCTCCAGCCCGCCGGGCGGAAGCGTCAGCCCGGCCGCCATCGCATGGCCGCCTCCGGCGACGAGCAAGCCGCTGTCCTTCGCGGCAAGGACAGCGGCGCCGAGATCGACGCCCGATATCGACCGGCCAGAGCCCTTGCCGGTGCCGTCCTCGGTTTCCGCGATCACAATCGCGGGTCGCCCGAACTTCTCCTTGAGCCGCCCCGCGACGATGCCGATCACTCCCTGGTGCCAGCCGCCGCTCATTACGGCGATGACCGGCGAATCCGCCTGGCCCTGCGCCTGCGCCTCGGCCTGCTCGCAGACCAGCATCTCGATCGCGCGGCGCTCCTCGTTCAGGCGGTCGAGCTCGGCGGCGATGCTCCGCGCCTCCTCAGGGTCCGTGCAGGTCAGAAGACGGACACCAAGGTCCGACTTGCCGACGCGTCCGCCGGCGTTGATCCGGGGACCGAGCGCAAAGCCGAGGTCGCGGCAGCTCGGCGGCTTCACCAGCCGGGAGGCCTCGATGAGCGCCGCCATGCCGATATTCTGCCGCGCAGCCATGATCCTGAGGCCCTGCATCACGAAGGCCCGGTTGAGCGTCCGCAACCGCGCAACGTCGGCGACGGTGCCGAGTGCGACAAGGTCGAGCAGGTCGAGGATCTTCGGCTCGGCGAGCGCCTCGAAGAAGCCGCGGGCGCGAAGCTCGCGGATCAGCGCAACGCCGAGAAGGAACGCCATTCCGACGGCGGCGAGGTGGCCGTGCGCGGCGGCGTCCGCGCTCTCGTCGAGCCGGTTGGGGTTGATCAGGGCATAAGCGGCGGGGAGCAGGCTCGCGCATTTGTGATGATCGACGACGATCACGTCGAGCCCGGCCGCCCGGGCTTCTTCGAGTGCGTCGAACGCCTGCGCTCCGCAATCGACGCAGACGACCACGCTAGCGCCCCGCTCCTTGAGCTCGACCAATGCCTTGCCTGACGGGCCGTAGCCCTCCATCAGCCGGTCCGGGATATAGACGACCGGCTCCGCGCCGAGCCGACGGAGCAGGAGGACCAGCAGCGCCGCGCTGGTCGCTCCGTCAACGTCATAATCGCCGAAGATCGCGATGGTCTCGCCACCCTGAACCGCGTCGGCGAGGCGCTTCGCGCCCTTGTCCATATCGCTGAAACAGCTGGGGTCGGGCAGGAAGTCGCGGATGCGCGGGTCGCGGTGCCGCGCCAGGTCCTCCCGCGCCACGCCTCGCGCGAGCAGCAGCTCGTCCACGAGCGCGTCCATCCCGAGGCCCGGCTCCGCCTCACGCCGCCACCGCCATGGCTGGCCGGTCACCGACCGTTCGATGTTGAGCGCCACCCCCATGGCGGCGACGTTATGTCTCGCCGATTCAGCGGTCTAGAGGCCGCGGTGCTTCAGGTCGTGATATTCTGTGGATACGCGCCGAACCGTCCCCGTGCTCGCCCGCATGACGATGCTCTCGGTCGTCACGCAGCCCTTGCGCCGGTGAACGCCTTCGAGGAGCGAGCCGTCGGTCACGCCCGTTGCCGCGAAGATGCAGTCGCCCTTTGCCATGTCCTCGAGGGTGTAGATGCGCTCCAGGTCCTCGATTCCCCAGCGGCGCGCCCGTGCGACCTCGTCGTCGTTGCGGAAGACGAGCTTACCCTGCATCTGCCCGCCGACGCAGCGCAGCGCCGCGGCGGCAAGCACGCCCTCCGGCGCTCCGCCCGTGCCCATGTAGACGTCAATGCCCGTGTCCGGATCGGCGGTTGCGATCACTCCCGCGACGTCGCCGTCGGGAATCAGCTTGATGCCGCAACCGAGCTGGCGAAGCTCGGCAATGATCTCGGCGTGGCGCGGCCGGTCGAGCACGCAGGCGATGATCTCGTTGGGCGCGACCCCCTTCGCGGCCGCGATGGCGCGGATGTTCTCGCCCGGAGATTTCCTGAGGTCGATGGTCCCATCTGGATAACCGGGCCCGATCGCCAGCTTATCCATATAGGTGTCCGGCGCGTTCAGCAGGCATCCGTGCTCCGCGATGGCCAGCACCGCCAGCGCGTTCGGCCCGGCATTGGCGGTAATGGTTGTGCCCTCGAGCGGATCGAGCGCGATGTCGATCTCGGTGCCCGTGTCCTGGGCGCAGCCGACCTTCTCGCCGATGTAGAGCATCGGCGCCTCGTCGCGCTCGCCTTCGCCGATCACCACGGTGCCGCAGAGCGGGAGCTCGTTCAGTGCCATGCGCATCGCCTGAACGGCCGCATCGTCGGCCGCGTCATTGTCGCCGCGGCCGATCCATGCCGAGGCTGCGATTGCGGCGGCTTCCGTAACTCGAACCATTTCTAGCACGAGCACACGGTCGAGGACGGACGAGCCAGATGGGTCGGCGCGGTTCATAAGCTCAAAGAATCTCCTTCGCTGGATCGCCGCGCGATAGGAGCGCTTGGCGCTCCCGTCCACCCGATCCGCTCAGGAGCTTGGAGCGACGCCAGGCGTCATCCCCCACACGATCAGGAGCCCGATGACGATGCCGATGGCAACCAGCGCCGCCCTGCTTCGGATGTAGCGCCGCCGATAGACGAACGCTCCGGCGCCGAAGAGCGCCACGGCCGCAAGCAGCGCGAGCAATATGTTCATTGGAAGGGCCCCGACTCTGACGTCCATGGCCGCTGCAACCTACCGGAACGCCAGCGCGCGCGGAACCGACCTGAAGCAGTGAATCGCTCAGCTCATCCCTTCTGCCTCGCAGCTTGCCACTTCGAGCAGCATCAGCCCGTTCACCACGAAGCTCGCCGCCAGCACCCAGGAGAAGCTGGCAATCAGCGGCGGCGTGGGGCCGAAGATGCTGACGACGATCGCGGCGATCGACAGGCCGGCGATCAGCAGGACAGCGAGGAGGAAGTCCATTCCGGCCGACAGGCCCATCCAGGTGCGGACCGAGCCGTGCGAATGGGTACTGGCATAGCCGAGGATCAGGCTGCGGAGCACCAGCCAGCCGACGATCGGCCAGACCGTGGGAAAGAATTGCGTCTCCGGGTTGATGATGAACAGGAGCCCGGCGAGCACGGTCACTCCGCCGGCGGCCATCGCTAGCTGCCTTACTTGGCTTCTCAGCGACCCGGCGACGACCTCGATGAGCCCGGCGGCGACCAGCAATGCGCCGATCACGTCCGCGGATATGCCCTTGTCGACGGGGAGCAGGGCCGCGCCCGCTCCAAGTAGGATGACGCCGAACCCCGCCACCCTGATTCCCCGGGCTCGAGTCCTGTCCGACAGCCGATGTTGAGCTCGTGTCGCCACTGGAGGCCCCACTTGTTCCACGCCGCCAACTAAGCGGAGCCGTTACGGTTCCGGCGCGATCACCCGAAGCGCCAGCTTGCGGATGCGGTAATCGAGCGGCGGCGCCGCTCGAATCACCTCGCCGTCCAGCGAGACCGCCAGATGCGACCGGCGGCTGTCGACGCGCAGCCGCTCGACGCCGTCGAGCCGGACCATGTCGTCATGCCGAGTCCGGTTCAGCAAGGCGCGGACGGTTGCGGCAAGGAAGCCGCGTCGCGTCTTCTTGCGCATCACCAGCACGCAAAGCTTCCCGTCGTCCAGCCTTTCCCGCTGACCGGGGGCGCCGAGGTCGAGCCGGTAATCGTTGTTGCCGACGAAGAGCAAAGGAGTCTCGACCAGCGCCTGCTTCTCGTTGACGGTGAGGGTCAAACGCTGGTGGCCGAAGCGGGCGAGGGTCCTCAGCGAGGCGACCAGCATGGCCAGTCGCTTGCTTCGGCCGAACCGCTTTTGCTGCACATCCCGGCTGACGACCATCAGTGGGTAAAGGCCGATGGCGCTGTTGTTGATGAAGATGCGCTCGTTCATCTCGCCGACGTCGACACGCCTCTCGGCGCCCACCGCAATCAGCTTCGCCGCCTCGCCGAGGTCCGCCGGAATGCCAAGGTCGCGCGCGAAATGGTTGAGCGTCCCAAGCGGCAGGATTCCGAGCCGCGTCTCTGTCCCGACGAGCGCTGACGCAGCCGCCGCGACCGTCCCGTCGCCGCCGCCGACGATCAGCAGCGGGTCGCCGCGCTCCGCCACGGCCCGCGCCCGCACCGCGCAGTCGCCGCCCTCGATCAGCTCGATCTCGGCATCAATGCCCGCTTCGTGGAGAGTGGCCTTCACCTTGTCGGCAATTGCGCTGTCGGCGGCGATCGCTCCGCCGCCG
>DASVXR010000332.1:0-8259 GCA_036392595.1 Sphingomicrobium sp. | reverse complement strand
GCTGCCGAGCACACAGCCCGTGAGACGTTCGAAAAAGGCGGCGCCGGCGAGGACCTCCCGACGCTATCGGTGGGCGATGGCATGAACATCGCCCACGCGCTGACGGCGCTGCGATTCACGCCCTCCAACAAGGAAGCGAAGCGCAAGATCGCCGAAGGGGCGGTGCGGCTGGACGACGTGACAGTGAATGACCCCAGCCTGGTCGTGACTGCCGGAGAGGAACCGGTGAAGCTAAGCCTCGGCCGCAAGAAGCACGGACTGCTGATCCGCTAACCCGAGCGGATCAGTCCGACAGCCTGGTCGCGCTCGAATAGATAGAGGCAGATCCGCGCCGCCTGGCCCCGTGGCCCGGCGAGCCCACCGTCGCGGTCGAGGAGCAGTTGTGCGTCGCTTTGAGCAATGGGAGCGAAATTCTCGACGTCTTCGACGTTGGCGACGCGAAAGACCTCCTCGCCCGACTGACGCGTGCCGAGGATCTCGCCGGGGCCACGCAGGCGGAGGTCCTCCTCGGCGATGCGGAAGCCGTCGTTCGTCTCGCGCATGAGAGCAAGGCGGGCTCGGCCGACGGCGGTGAGGCTTTGGCTGCGGATGAGGAGGCAGGTGCTCTGGCCCGATCCGCGGCCGACACGACCCCGAAGCTGATGCAGCTGGGCTAGGCCGAACCGCTCGGCGCCCTCGACGATCATCAGGGTCGCATTGGGAACGTCGACTCCGACCTCGATGACCGTGGTCGCGACGAGCACGGCAAGGCGGCCGCTGGCGAAGGCTTCCATGACGGCATCCTTCTCCGCCCCCTTCATCCGGCCATGGACAAGGCCCACGCGGTCCTCGCCGAAGCGTAGCTTGAGCACTCGTGCGCGCTCCTCCGCGGCGGCGGCGTCCGATTTTTCGCTCTCCTCGACGAGCGGGCACACCCAATAAGCCTGGCCGCCGTTCCCAAGATGGCGACTGAGGCCGTTGATCACGTCACCCAGCTTCTCGTCGCTGATGACGCGCGTTTCGACCGGAGACCGCCCTGGCGGCATCTCGTCGATCCGGCTGACATCCATCTCGCCATATTGGGTGAGGGTCAGCGTGCGCGGGATCGGAGTCGCCGTCATCACCAGCAGGTGCGGTGGCCGCTCCGCCTTGGACGAAAGGAGGAGTCGCTGCGACACTCCGAACCGGTGCTGCTCGTCGATCACGGCGAGGCCAAGGTTCTTGTAGGCGACCTTCTCCTGGAAGATGGCGTGAGTGCCGACGAGAATGTCGATCGAGCCGTCGGCGAGCCCCATCAGCACGCTGTCGCGAGCCCTGCCCTTCTCGCGGCCGGTCAGGATCGCGACGCGCACGCCGATGCTGTCGAGCTGGCCGATCAGCGTCGAATGGTGCTGCCGAGCGAGAATTTCGGTCGGCGCAAGCATCGCCGCCTGGGCGCCGCTTTCGACCGCTGCAAGAATGGCCATGAGCGCGACGAGCGTCTTGCCGGAGCCGACGTCGCCCTGGAGCAGGCGGAGCATCGGCACGCTTTGCGCCATGTCGCCGTGAATTTCACCGATCACGCGCCTCTGGGCGCCGGTGAGCTCATAGGGCAGCTTCAGCCTGGCGATGAGTTCGCCGGTGCCGGGGAGCGGAACGGTGCGATGGCGGCGCTGCGACTGGCGAAGCAGCAATAAGGCGAGCTGGTTGGCGAAGATCTCGTCGTAGGCGAGGCGCTTGCGTGCATCGTCCGCGCCCGGCTCGCGGTGAATGAGAGCGAGTGACGCGCGCCAGGCGCTCCAGCACTCGCGCGAGGCGAGACCGGGCTCGATCCATTCGGGGAGTTCGGGCGCGCGCTCGAGCGCATCGCGGGCGAGTTCGCCCATTCGGCGGTTGGTCAGGCCTTCGGTCAGCGGGTAGACCGGCTCCCGGACGAGCGGAGCCGGCCCCTTGCCCGGCTCAGCAACCTCCGGATGGATGATCTGCCATTCATCGCCATAAGCCTCCAGCTTGCCGGAAACGATGCGCTTCTCGCCCATGGGAAGGCTGCGCTTCGCCCAGCCCGGATTGTTGAAATAGATGAGGCTGATCGTGTTTCCATCCGAATCTGAAGCGAACACGCGCATCGGCCCGCGGCCGGAGCGGGGTTCGCGCGTCTGGTAAGGTGTCAGCTCGAGGATGACGTTGCGTCCGAGCAGCGCGGCGCTCGCCGCCGGCGCCTGGACTCGTTCGATGGCGCCCGTCGGCAGATGGTAGAGAACGTCCACGACGCGCGTCAGGTCGAGCCGCTTGAGCAACTTCGCCACCTGGGGCCCGACGCCCTTCAGCACCTCGGCCTCGGCGAACAGAGGGTTGAGGATGTCCGGGCGCATGCATGGTTGTTAGCGCGAGTCTCGCCGCTCGCAATGAGGAGTGAAGGTGACTACATGGCGCCCATGCCTTCCGACGCGGACCTGAAGCGCCTTCACTGGCGAGCGCACCATCGCGGCACTCGCGAGGCAGATATGCTGATCGGCGGATTCTTCGACGCGCACCATGCGTCCTGGAGCGGTGACGAACTCGCGCTCTTCGCTGACATGCTCAACGAGCAGGATGTCGACATCATGGCCTGGGCGCACGGAACATGCGCCCCGCCGGAGCGCTTCGGTGGACCCATGATCGAAGCGCTTAAACGCCTCGACTATATCCGGATTGCGCGATGACGGAGCCGCTGCAGCGAGTCCTCCGCGCCGACAAGCCGCTGACGCTCGCCAGTGTGCCGCCTGGGTTCCTGCCCTGGCTGGGGGCCGATCTTGCGCGCGCCGCGCACGGGACCGGCAAAGGCGCCCGTGCGGTTGTGATCGCCGCCGACGAAGCGGCGATGCGCGCGCTCGCCGACACGGTTCCGCTGTTCGCGCCTGAAGTCGAGGTGCTGACCTTCCCCGCGTGGGACTGCCTGCCTTACGACCGCACGTCCCCGGCGTTGCGGGTAATGGCCGAGCGGCTCGCGGCGCTGAATGCGCTCCAGGGCAAGCGAGAGAAGCCGCAACTGCTGGTGATGACCGCTTCGGCTGCAAGCCAGCGGGTTCTTACGCCGTTCCGCGTCCGCCAGCTCACCCGCCGCATCGCCGAGGGCGAGCGGATCGAGCGCGAGGCATTGATCACACAGCTGAATGCGCTCGGCTATCAGCGGGCGGACACAGTCGCCGAGCACGGCGAATATGCGGTGCGCGGGTCGCTCATCGACCTCTTTCCCGCCGGGGAGGAGATGGCGCTCCGCCTCGACTTCTTCGGGGACGAGATCGACAGCCTTCGGCGCTTCGACCCCGTCGACCAACGCTCGACCGACAAGGCGAAGTCATTCACGCTGATGCCGGCGAGCGAGGCTTTGCTCGACGCGGAGACGATCAAGCGATTCCGCTCCCGCTACCGCGAGGAATTCGGAGCGACGGCGACGCAGGACCCGCTCTACCAGGCGCTGTCGGAAGGGCGCCGAATGGCGGGGATGGAGCATTGGCTGCCACTCCTCGAAGAACGGCTCGAAAGCCTCTTCGACCATCTCGGCGAGGATGACCTGATCCTGCGCGATGCGAACGCCGACCAGGCGCTTGATGCCCGCCGCGAATCGATTGAAGATTATTTCCAGAACCGTGTGCGGGCCATGGCGGGCGAGCCGGGCAGCTACCGGCCGCTTGAGCCAAAGGCCCTGTATCTTCCGAAGGGCGAATGGGACAGCCTGGTCGCCGACCGTCCGATCCACTTCGCCTCCCCCTTCCCGGAACCTGAATCCGACCGGACTATCGACTTCGGCGTCGAAGCGGCGCGCGATTTCGCGCCCGAGCGCGCCCAGCAGGCCAACGTCTATGAGGCCGTCGCGCATCATGTGAGCGAGCTTCGGCGCACGCACCACAAGATCGTCCTGGCAAGCTACACGACGGGTGCGCGCGAGCGCCTGTCGGGGCTGCTCGAAGACAATGGTCTGAAGGCTCAGAAAAAGGTCGACAGCTGGCAGGAAGCGCTCGGCAGCAAGACTCAGCCGGTGCTGATGGTCTTGCCGCTGGACCATGGCTTCACCACGCCGGACGTCGCCGTGCTCACCGAGCAGGATATGCTCGGCGACCGGCTCGTGCGCCGCCGCCGCAAGCGCAAGGCCGCCGACGCGTTTCTGGCCGAGCTCGCGACGCTCTCACCGGGCGACCTCGTCGTCCATGCGGATCATGGAATCGGCCGCTACGAAGGCCTCACACAGATACCGGTCAGCAAGGTGCCGCACGACTGCGTCGCGCTCGAATATGCGCGGGGCGACAAGCTCTACGTCCCTGTCGAGAATATCGAGCTCCTCAGCCGCTACGGCAGCGAGACCGAGGGGGTGGCGCTCGACAGCCTCGGCGGCGAAGCCTGGCAGCGGCGCAAGGCGCGGATGAAGGAACGCATCCGGGAGATCGCGGGCGAACTCATCAAGACGGCCGCGCTCCGGGCGACAAGGGCCGGCGTCGTCGCCCAGCCGGACAGCGCCTTTCCGCAGTTCGTGGACCGCTTCCCCTATGAGGAAACCGACGACCAGGACCGCGCGATCGCGGACGTGCTCGCCGACCTGGAGGCCGGCAAGCCGATGGACCGGCTGGTCTGCGGCGACGTGGGTTTCGGAAAGACTGAGGTCGCCCTTCGAGCTGCGTTCGTCATGGCGATGTCCGGCAAGCAGGTGGCGCTGGTCTGCCCGACCACCCTGCTGGCGCGCCAGCATTATTCGAACTTCGTGGAGCGCCTTCAGGGCTTTCCGGTCAATGTGGGGCGGCTGTCGCGACTGGTTCCCGCAGCCGATGCCAAGAAAACCAAGGAAGGCATTGCCGACGGCACGGTCGACATCGTGATCGGCACTCATGCGCTCCTGGCGAAGGGCATCCACTTCAAACGTTTGGGCCTCGTCATCGTTGACGAGGAGCAACATTTCGGGGTCGCTCACAAGGAGCGGCTGAAGGCGCTCAAGGCGGACGTCCATGTACTCACGCTGACGGCGACGCCGATCCCGCGCACGCTGCAGATGGCAATGTCGGGCCTTCGCGAGCTGTCGGTGATCCAGACCCCGCCAGTCGATCGCCTCGCGGTGCGAACCTACGTCACTCCATGGGACGGCGTCGTGCTGCGCGAGGCGCTGCTCCGCGAACATTATCGCGGGGGGCAGAGCTTTTTCGTTGCCCCGCGCATCGCGGACCTGCCGAACATCGAGGAATGGCTGCGAGAGCATGTTCCCGAGATCAAGTTCGTCACCGCGCACGGGCAAATGAGCGCGAGCCAGGTCGAGGAGCGGATGAGCGCTTTCTACGATCGCAAATATGACGTGCTCCTGTCGACGACGATCGTCGAGAGCGGCCTGGACATTCCCAACGCGAACACGCTGATCGTCTATCGCTCGGATCGCTTCGGTCTGGCGCAGCTCTACCAGCTGCGCGGCCGCGTCGGCCGGTCGAAGAACCGCGCCTATGCCTATCTGACCATGCCCGCGGACCGATCGATCACCGAAGCCGCGCAGAAGCGGCTGCAGGTGCTCGCCGACCTTGACAGCCTTGGCGCAGGTTTCCAGCTCGCCAGCCACGACCTGGATATTCGCGGTGCGGGCAACCTGCTCGGCGACGAGCAGTCGGGCCACATCAAGGAGGTGGGCTTCGAGCTCTACCAGTCGATGCTCGAGGACGCGATCGTCGAGCTGAAGGCCGGCGGCCAAGCTCGTCCGGAAGAGTTCACGCCGCAAATCAGCGTCGATGCGCCGATCCTCATCCCAGAGCATTATGTGCCGGACCTAGACCTGCGCATGGGGCTTTACCGCCGCCTCGGGGACCTCGAGGACCGTCCGGCGATCGACGCCTTCGCCGCCGAGCTGATCGACCGGTTCGGCGCGCTCCCGGAAGAGACGGCCAACCTGATGAAGATCGTCGAGGTGAAGCTCAATTGCCGCGCGGCGAGCATTGCCAAGCTCGACATTGGCCCGAGAGGTGCCGTGGTGACCTTTGCGGATGCCGGATTCCCGGACCTCGCCGGGCTTCTCGACTATATGGATCGCCTCAAGGGCGCGGCGAAGCTCAGGCCGGACAGCAAAATGACCATCTCGCGCGACTGGCCGTCACCGGACGCGCGTCTTAACGGAGCGCTTCAGCTGTCGCGGGGGCTGGCGCGGGTTGCGGCGGCTGGTGAGAAGAAGGTCCTGGAGCCCGCCTAGGCGGCTTCGACCTGCGCGGCGGCCACGAAGCGGAGCAGCTCGTCCTGGGTCAGCGCGCCCGCGCCGACGAAACCCTGATACAGGTCGCAGCCCCATTCCGACAGCAGGACCAGCTGCTCGGTGCTTTCGACGCCCTCGACCAGCACGGTGAGGCCGAGATCCCGCGCGAGGCTGATCAGCGCCTTGACGACGATACGGTCGCGGTCGCCGGTCGCGATATTTTCGACCAGCCCTCGATCGATCTTCAGCACGTCGAGAGGCAGCCGTGTGAGGTAGGCAAGGCTCGCATAGCCGGTGCCGAAGTCATCGATCGCGATCCTGACGCCCTTCTCGCGCAGGCGCTGAAGTCGTTCGGCGACGCCTTGTTCGTCGACCAGCAGCGCGCTCTCGGTGATCTCGGCCGTCACTCGGCCCGGGTCCATGCCGGCGGCGCTGATCTCGTCCAGCAGCCATTGCTCATAATTCTCCCGGCATATCTCGGCCGGCAGGATGTTCAGCGACAGCGACAGGTCCTTGAGCGGCCCTTCCCATACGGCGGCGCAGCGCAGCGCCTTGCGCTGCACGACGCGCGACAAGCGCTCATCGAGCCTGGCGGCAGCCGCCCGCGCAAAGAGGGACGTAGCAGACCGGGCAATGGACGTCCGGGCGAGCGCCTCGACGCCGACGATGCGGCCCGTGCCTGGCACCATCAGCGGCTGAAACCGGACCTCGACCTGCTCATGCGCGATGATGCTTTCGAGGAGCGGGTCCGGCGAATGCATGGCGGGCGCCGGCACTGGACGATCCGACGCCCGCCTCCCCCAATCAAATACGCTGTCCCACTTCAACATTACGGCTGCCTAACGCTCCGGCGGGACTAGCGGAACAGCGCCAAAAGCTGCGGCCCGAAACGGGAC
Organism: Sphingomicrobium sp.; assembly: GCA_036392595.1. Lineage (GTDB taxonomy): Bacteria > Pseudomonadota > Alphaproteobacteria > Sphingomonadales > Sphingomonadaceae > Sphingomicrobium. The sequence goes on along the minus strand of DASVXR010000332.1, from coordinate 1,212 downwards.
AGTGACGAGGGTGGCCGATGCTCTTATGCTCAGCGGCGCCCGAGGCTGATTAGGAGCAAGGCTTGAACGCGGACGCGCCCGACCTTTCCGGCGTTGAGCGGCAGGATTTGAAGGCCCTCGGCATCGGTTTGCTTTCTTCGCATCGCGAGACGGCGCAGGCCGCCGAGGCGCTTCTCCGCAAGCGCTATGACTTTGCCAGGGCGACGGAGGCCAGGATCCTCGTCGCTCTCGGCGGCGACGGCTTCATGCTCCACACGCTCCACCGGATGCTAGAGGGTGAATGCCCCCAGCTTCCGGTGTTCGGAATGAACCGGGGCACGGTGGGCTTTCTGATGAACGACTGGCGCCTGGAGAGCCTTTCCGAACGTATCGAGGCAGCCAAAGCGATCCGCGTCGCGCCGCTTGAAATGCGGGCGACCACGGTCGCAGGCGAGACCTTCACCCATGCCGCAATCAACGAAGTGTCGCTGCTCCGCGAAACTCGGCAGACCGCGAAAATCGAAGTGCTCGTGGACGGCCGGGTGGTCCTGCCCGAGCTCGCCTGCGACGGGGTGCTCGTGGCGACGCCGGCGGGGTCGACGGCCTATAATCTTTCCGCGCGCGGGCCGATCCTTCCGCTCCAGGCGAAGATGCTGGCTCTGACGGCCATCAGCCCCTTCCGCCCGCGCCGCTGGTCGGGAGCAATCCTGCCGGACGATACCGCCGTCTGCTTCCGCGTGCTCGAGCCCGAAAACCGCCCGGTTTCAGCGGTCGCCGACCAGATCGAGGTGCGGGACGTCGCGAGGGTCGAGATCACCCTCGACCGGCAGCGGTCGCTAACGCTGCTGTTCGACCCGGAGCATGCGCTCGACGAGCGCATCGCTATGGAGCAATTTGCGACCTAAACACTTGCCATTAAGGAAGGCTTCGCTATCTAGCCGCCGTCGCCCGTCAGGGCCGCTCCCCGGTAGCTCAGCGGTAGAGCATCCGACTGTTAATCGGACGGCCGCCTGTTCGAATCAGGCCCGGGGAGCCATTTTTCAGAACCAGGCCAGACACTCAGCTTAGCTCCGTCAGTCTGCTGATCACGGCGCCCAGCGACGAATGCCAATCTGGCATGCGGTAGCCAAATACCCGTGCGAATTTGCTCGAATCCAGGACGGAATTGCGTGGACGCACTGCCTTGGTCGGCCACTCATCCGAACTGATGCCTTCTATGGTCGCCGTTCGAAG
>DASVXR010000331.1:0-1988 GCA_036392595.1 Sphingomicrobium sp. | reverse complement strand
TCGGAGCGGCGGGGCAGCCCGAGTCCATCTCGAAGTCAGGGACGGCAACCCGGCGGTGGAGATGTATCGGGCAGCCGGTTTTTCGCCGATCGGACGGCGCCGCAACTATTATCATGCAGTCGATGGGCGGCGTTACGACGCGCTGACCTTGGCACGAAGGCTCTGATCTTCCGCCACGCCGATTATTACTAGAACTCAACGTTGCGCGACTCTGCCGACGGGCGTAGCGTCACGCCCGCAGCAAAGTGGGCTGCATCGGTCTCTGCTCTAATTTCAGGAAACCATCTTATGGCCGACAACGAAGGTGCCGAAGACACTCTGTTGACTCTTACCGCCGACATCGTCGCGGCTCACGTCAGCAATAATAGCGTTGCCGTCAACGACTTGCCGAGTCTTATCCAGAACGTTCATTCTGCCTTGACCGGTATTTCGCGCCAGAATTCGGCGCCGGAGGCACGGCCTGAGCCCAAGGTCCCGATCCGCTCGTCGGTCAAGCCGGACTATATCGTCTGCCTCGAGGACGGGAAGCGCCTGAAGATGCTCAAGCGGCATCTGATGACGCATTACAACCTGACGCCCGACCAGTACCGGCAGAAGTGGGGCCTGGGGGCTGACTATCCCATGGTGGCGCCGAATTACGCCGAGCAGCGGCGTAGTTTGGCCAAGTCGATCGGCTTGGGCACGAAGCGGCGCAAGACGCGGAGCAAATAAGGGGTCCGAAGCTTTACGCTCCCGGTCCGGATGCCTACTTTTGTCGAATGACGCGCAAGATCGACATCGAGGCCATGTGTGCCGACAAGGGTCTCCGCATCACCGAGCAGCGCAAGACCATCGCGCGAGTGCTCGGTGACAGCGAGGATCATCCGGACGTCGAGACCCTGCACGCGCGCGCGGCCGCGGTCGATCCGAACATCTCGATCGCGACCGTGTACCGAACCGTCCGCCTGTTCGAGGAGGCGGGAATCCTCGAGCGGCACGAGTTCGGGGACGGACGCTCTCGCTACGAGGCTGCGTCCGAGACGCACCACGACCATCTGATCGACGTCGAGACGGGGAACGTCATCGAATTCGTGGATGACGAGCTCGAGATGCTGCAGAAGCGCATCGCCGAGAAGCTGGGCTTCCGCCTCGTCGACCACCGGATGGAGCTTTACGGCGTCTCCCTCGACCGCGATCGCTAAAGAGAAGGCCGCGCGCCTGAATTTCCGCGCGATGCGGCGCCTTGCCGGGGTCGTGCTGCTGTTCCTGCTGGTCGCGCCGATCCATGTCGTCAGCCGCCGGCTGTTCGGCCGATCGCCGTGGCCGCCGCGGTTTCTCGCGGCGGCTGCGTGGCTGATCGGCGTTCGAGCGCGCGTCAAAGGCGCCCGGGCCAGGAGGCACACCTTGCTGGTGGCCAATCACACCAGCTGGCTCGACATCCTGATCCTCGGCGGCTCGGTCGGAAGCGCGTTCGTCTCGAAGGACAAGCTTGGCCACCCCCTCGTCCACTGGCTCGCCGACCAGAACGGCACGGTTTACGTGAAGCGCACGCACGTCAAAGGCGCGAAGGACCAGGCGATCGCCGTAGCCCGCGCCCTCGAGGGCGAGAAACCGGTCACCGTCTTCCCGGAAGGCACGACGGGCCCCGGCACGCACCTCCTGCCCTTCCGCTCGACCCTGCTCGAGGCGGCGAATTATGCGGCGAAGGACGTGAAAGTTCGCCCGGTGGCCATCGATTACGGCGCCGCACGGGCAGAGGTCGGATGGTTCGACAACGAGCCCGGAATGCAAAATGTGATGAGGCTGCTGGGCCGGCGCGGCACGCTTCCGGTGACCGTGCGACTCCTCGAGCCGCTCGACCGCGCTGGTGACCGCAAGCAGCTCACGCACGAAGCTCGCGAGGCGATTGCCGAAACGCTCGGCTTCAAGTCGCACCACCACTCGCCTATAGGCGGGGAGAGATGAATCCCAAGACTTTCAAAATGAAAAGCTTCGGTTGCCAGATGAAC
>DASVXR010000330.1:0-13597 GCA_036392595.1 Sphingomicrobium sp. | reverse complement strand
CCCGGAGACGCTGACTCCGCACCAGCAGCCGCAGCCGTCGGACACCGCCGAGCAATGATCGAACGGAGCCGCGCAGCAGCCGCTTCGCTCCCGCTGCTGCTCTGCGCATGCTCGTACCAGCAGTACCAGAGCGCGCTTGGCGACGCCGGCGTCGAGGACAGGCATTTCCTCGTGCTGTTCACGATCTTCCTCGTCGTCTGCGCGGCGATGTACGTGCTGGTCATCGCTTTACTGCTCGTCGGGATCATGCGCCGCCGCCGCGCGGGAGACGCCAATGTTGTCGAGACCGGGCGGCACCATCAATCGCATCCGCTGATGCGCAGCGGGCTGATCGCCTGGGGCGCGCTCGTCGCAATCGGGCTCATTGGACTGACCATTGCCGATTTCATCACCGACAGGTCGGACGCGAACGCGGCGTCGAACGAGAAACTGTCGATCACCGTCACCGGCAAGCAGTGGTGGTGGGACGTGCAATATAATTCGGCCGACGTCTCGAAGATGCTTCGAACGGCGAACGAGCTGCACCTGCCCGTCGGGGTGCCGGTGCGGATCATGCTGCGCTCTGACGACGTGATCCACAGCTTCTGGGTGCCGAGCCTGGTGGGCAAGCAGGACCTGATCCCCGGCCGCGACACGGACGTTTCATTCACTCCGACGAAAGTCGGGATCTTCCGCGGCCAATGCGCCGAATTCTGCGGGGCGCAGCATGCGCACATGGCGTTCGTCGTCGAGGTTCAGCCCTATGCCGACTTCATCAAATGGTGGGAGCACCAGCTGCAGGAGGCGCCCCAGCCGACCACTCCGCTCGCGCGGGCCGGATATAATTATGTGACCACGCGGCAGTGCGCGACCTGCCACACGATCGCGGGAACTCCGGCGGGCGGCCGGGTCGGGCCGGACCTCACTCATCTCGCCAGCCGCCGAAGCATTGCCGCCGGCACTCTGCCGATGGGCGAGGGCAATCTCTACGGCTGGGTCGCCGACCCGCAGTCGATCAAGCCGGGGACCAAGATGCCGACGATGGACCTGGAGCCGAGCGACCTGCACGCGGTCGTCTCCTATCTCGAGACGCTGAAATGACCGACGCCGAGCTCCAGTCGATCGAGGAGGAGAACCGTGAGCTCGAGAAAGAACGCAAGAAGATCGCGCGGGATGGGCCGAAGCTGAAGGGCGACGCCCTGGCGGCGAGGCTCGACCGGACGTGGAAGCGGCCGCCGGGCATCATCGGCTGGCTCTCGACCGTCGATCACAAGGAGATCGGCCGCCGCTACATCGTAACGGCGCTGATCTTCCTGGCGTTGGGCGGAGTGCTCGCTGCAGTCATGCGGCTGCAGTTGGCGGTGCCCGACAACAATCTCGTCAGCGCCGCGCGCTACAACGAGATTTTCACCATGCACGGCTCGACGATGATGTTCCTCTTCGCCGTGCCGGTGATGGAGGGGGTCGCGCTTTACGTGATCCCGCTGATGGTGGGCACGCGTGCGACGACCTTCCCGCGGCTCAACGCCTTCAGCTATTTCCTCTACCTCTTCGGCGGCATGCTCCTGTGGGGCGCCTTCGTGCTCAACATAGGTCCCGACGTCGGCTGGTTCGCCTATGTCCCGCTGTCGGGCCCGCAATTCTCACCCGGCAAGCGCGCCGACATCTGGGCGCAGATGATTACCTTCACCGAAGTCTCGGCGCTCGCCGCAGCGGTGGTGCTGGTGACCACGATCCTGAAGGCGCGAGCGCCTGGAATGACGCTCGCGCGAATGCCGCTCTACGCCTGGGCGATGCTGGTGGTCGCGGTGATGATCATCTTCTCGATGCCGGCGATTGCGCTCTGCTCGAGCATGCTGATCTCCGATCGGCTCGTGGGCACGCATTTCTACAATGCGGCCGAGCACGGCGACCCGCTGCTGTGGCAGCACCTCTTCTGGTTCTTCGGACACCCCGAGGTGTACATCATCTTCCTGCCAGCGACCGGCTTCGTCAGCGTGATCGTGGAGACCTTCTGCAGGCGGCCGGTGTTCGCTTACCCGGTCGTGGTCCTCGCCCTCATTTCGACCGGCATCCTCGCCTTCGGCCTGTGGGTCCATCACATGTTCGCGACCGGCCTGCCGCGCGTCGGCTACAGTTTCTACACCGCCGCGAGCATGACGGTGGCCATACCGACGGGCCTGCAGATCTTCTGCTGGCTTGCGACCATGTGGGACGGAAGGCCGCGCTTTGCAGTGCCGATGCTCTACGTCGTCGGCTTCATCGTCACCTTCGTGATCGGGGGGCTTTCCGGAGTGATGGTCGCCTCGGTCCCGCTCGATTTGCAGCTGCACGACACCTACTTCGTCGTCGCTCATTTCCATTATGTGCTGATCGGCGGGGCGGTCTTCCCGCTGCTTGGAGCGCTTGTCTACTGGTACCCGAAGATGACCGGGCGGATGATGAGCGAGACGCTCGGCAAGATCAGCTTCTGGATGATCTTCCTCGGGTTCCAGCTCGCTTTCTTCCCGATGCACATCGCGGGCCTCATGGGAATGCCGAGGCGGGTCTATACCTATCCGGCGGGGCTGGGGCTCGAGCTTCCGAACCTCCTCTCGACGATCGGTGCGGTCGTCGTGGCGCTTTCGGTGCTGCTGTTCGTCATCAACGGGATCGTCTCGCTCTATCGAGGAGAGATTGCGTCTGAAAATCCATGGGATGCGGCGGGCCTCGAATGGGCGACCGGATCGCCTCCGCCGACATATAATTTCGCGCACATCCCGGTGGTGGAGAGCCGCACGCCGCTGTGGGACATCGACGGCGAGCTGCCCGTCGTGACGGGGCTTCGCGTCGACGAGAAGGAGTTGCTGCTGACGACGGTCGTCGCAGCGGTTCCCGACCTTCGCGAGCCGATCCCGCAGGCGAGCCCGTGGCCCTTCATCTCCGCGGTGGCGACCGCCGTGTTGTTCATCTCGTCGATCTTCTCGCCATGGGCGATCCTGTTCGGCGCCATCCCGGTGGCGATCGCGCTGACTGCATGGTTCTGGCCCAAGGAGATGAAGCGGCAGCCGGAGCCGGTGATCATATGATCCGCCCGATGGTCCGCGCCGTCCGCTTCACCGAGGACCTCTCGCACCTGCCGACGCACAAGTTCGGGACGAGCAGCCTCACCTGGTGGGGAATCCTCGGCTTCATGATCATCGAGGGCGTGGCCTTTGCGCTGACCTTCGCCGCCTATTTCTTCCTGATGGGGCACGAGCAGGGCTGGCCGCCCGAAGGCCGCGCGGCGCCGAACCTCCTCGCTGGGACGCTGTTCACCATCGTCATCTTGCTCAGCGAACCGGTGAACACGAGGATCAAGAAGGCGGCGCTGGCGCACGACGTTGGCGAGGTGCGGCGCCTCATGCCGATCATCGTTGTTGTTGGAGTGGTGCTGCTGATCATCCGCGGGTTCGAGTTCAACAGCCTCAACTGCCGCTGGACCGACAATGCCTATGCGTCGATCGTCTGGGCGCTGCTGCTCCTGCACACGACGCACATCCTCACCGACTGGTTCGACACGGTCGTGCTTTACGCGCTGATGAAGACGCGGCTCGGCTTCGAAGGAAGGCGGCTCGAGGATGTCGACGAGAACTGCATGTACTGGCGCTACGTCTGGCTCCTGTGGCTGCCAATCTACCTCATGATCTATTGGATCCCGCGGCTGTGAAGACGGACCGCATCCGCGACCGGTTCATGCCGTGGGGCGGCCTCGCGCTCGGCACCACCGGCTATTTCCTCGCGCACCAGATGGGGTCGGACTCGACCTTCCAGGATTGCCGCGTGGGAAGCCCGTGGATCGTGATCCTCGGCACGATCCTGGGCCTCGCGCTGATCGCGGTCGGCGCGCTGGCTTCATGGAGCGTTTATGGCGACCGCGACGAGGGGCCGCCGAGGCGCACGGTCGCGCTGGTATCGGTGATGGCCTCGGGCTTGTTCGCGCTCGGAGTGATCCTGCCGTTCATCGCGTCGCTGATCCTGCCGGGATGCTGGGAATGACCCACGAACATCAGCAGGCGCTCGGCTGGACGCTCGATCCGGTGCTCCTGGTGCCGCTCGGGCTGGCGCTGTTGATCTATGTGGTGGGCTGGCGGCGGCTGTCGAAGCGCGCGAGCTCCCTGCATCGGCCGACCCTGTTCCTGTCGGGGTGGACCGTGCTCACTCTGGCGCTCGTCTCTCCGCTTCACGAGGCGGGGGAAAAGAGCTTCACGATGCACATGATCGAGCATGAGCTGATCATGCTCGCCGCGACCCTGCTGCTCGCCATGTCGAGCGCGGGGGGAGTGCTTGCCTGGGGACTGCCGCGCCCGCTTCGCCGAGCGCTCGGCGGCAGCTGGAAGGCGCCGCTCGCAGCCTTGTGGAAGCGCCTGACGGAGCCGGTCACGGCAACCGTGGTCCAGGGCGTGGTGATGTGGGCCTGGCATGCCCCGTTGCTCTTCAACCGCGCGCTCGAAAGCTTCGGCTGGCACGTCGCCCAGCACGCCTGCTTCTTTCTGAGCTCGCTGATCTTCTGGTGGGCGATGCTGCATCCCCGTCGCGGAAGCTCGGGCTATGGGGTTTCGGCCGCCTGCCTATTCGCCACCTCGCTCATCGGCGGGGCGCTCGGGGCGCTGATGAGCTTCTCGGCATCGCCCTGGTACGCGGATTATGCGGCGATGGGCATGAGCGGCATCGGCCTCGATCCGGTGACGGACCAGCAGCTCGCGGGCCTCGTGATGTGGATCCCGGGCGGAGCGGTGCACGGTCTCGCCGCGCTCGCGCTCTTCTACAAATGGCTGAAAGCGTCGGAGGGAGGCCATGCACTCTCCGTCCACTAAGCTCGTTCTCGGCGCGCTGGCGGGGCTGCTGTTCCTCGCCGGGCTCGTCGGCATCGCCTACGAATATCTGCGAGAACGGTCGCAGATGCGATCGCACGCCGTGGCCATCACCGGCGGCGACCCGCGGCGGGGCGAGGCGATGTTCATCCAGTACGGCTGCGGCAGCTGCCATGCGCTGAAGAATGTGCGCACGGCTATGGGCTCGGTCGGTCCGCCGCTCGACGGGATCGCCATCCGAACGATCATCGGCGGGCACCTGGCGAACACGCCCGACAATATGCAGCGCTGGATCCGCGACCCGCAGCATGTCTCTCCGGGCACGGCCATGCCCGACCTCCGCGTAGGCGAGACTGACGCTCGCGACATCACGGCCTTCCTCTACACCCGAGCGAAATAGTCAGCGGATACGAAGCCCGAGCCACAGGGTGCGCGGAGTCGCGCGCTCGATCGAGCCGTCGCCGTTGATCGCAGCTTCGACCGTCGTGTCGAACAGGTTCTCGCCGCGCGCGACGAGCTGGAGGCGGTGAGTGATCGGCCACGCCGCATAAGCGTCGAGCGTTGTCGCGCCCTTGAGCGTGCGCGTGTTGAGGTCGTCTTCGAATTGCGCGCCGACACGGCGGAGAACCAGCTCCGCGCCTTTCCCATCGTGTTCCCAGCCTGCCGACAGGGTGCCGGCGAACTCCGGCGTTTGCGCTGGACGCAGGCCGTCGAGCGGCGCGGCTACCCCGGACGCTTCGACGCGCGCGTGCGCCCAACTGGCGCCCGCCCGGAGCGACCATGGCCCGCTCGCCCATTCAGCGGCGGCCTCGATCCCGCGCACCTTCACCGCGTCGATATTCTCACGCTTGCGGAACGCGCCGCCCGCCGGAACGAGGCCGACCTGCTCGAACTGGCCGGGCCCCTGGCCAAGCGTCACGTTGGCGACCGCATCCTTAAGGCGGTTGGCGAACCCGGTCACCGAGACGTGCAAGGGGCCCTTCTCGAAGTCGGCTCCGGCCTCCGCTCCGGCGAGGCGCTCCGGGTCGAGCGCGGCGTTCGCGGCCGTCGCGTCGAGACCGGCTCGAAATGGGCGAAAGAGCTCATTCAGCGTTGGCAGGCGCCAGCCGAGGTAAGCGGCCGAGCGCAGGCTGAGTCCGCCGCCGATCGGCAAAACAGTGCCGCCGCGCGCGGTCGGAAGCCAGCCGCCGCGTCGCGGGTCGCGCTCGTCGCGCTGGACGAAGCCGGTGGCGATCACTTTCTCGAAGAGATGACCGCCGTCGATCTGCCAGTGATCGAGTCGCGCTCCGGCGGTGAGCGTCGCCCGGCCGATGCCCGCGCTGGCTTCGGCGAAGGCGCCCGTCGTCCAGGTCTCGCCGCCCGCGAGCCGGCGGCGTGTCGGCTGGCCGGCGAAGAAGGAGAAGAGCTCGCTTGTCTCGCCGTCCGTCCGCCGCGCGTCGGCGCCGAAACGCAGCTCGATTCCCGCCGGCGTGGGCGGGCGAAGCTCGAAGCTTCCGCCGATCCCGTGCGATGGGACCGAATCCTGCAACAGCACCTGAGTGGCGGTGACTCGTCCAGGGCTTACGCTGGAAAAGCTGCTCATCAGATTGCGCCGCTGCCAGTAGGCGAGGGCGGACCATTGCCAGCGGCCCCGTCCGACCAGCCGCACCGATGCATCGGCACCGTTCGTGCGGTTCGCCGTGAAATCCGTGCCGCGGGTTCGCCAGTCGTGGAAGCCAGAGAGGTTCGCCTGCAGCTCCGTGTTAGACGCGACCGGGACGACCCAGCGGCCGCGGGCGCTCCACTCGTGGTAAGGGGCCCGTTCGTCGGCTGGCCCTCGCGTTGCCTCGGTCAAGGGGACAAAGCCGCCGCTGCGTTCGAAGCGGCCGGCGAGGCCCAGCACGCCGCCACCGACGGTCGCGCCGAGACGGGTTCGGCCCTCCACGGACCCCCGGCTGCCTGCTGCGACTTCGCCTGAGAGGCCGGCGTCCGAGCGGCTCGTCATCTCGATGGTTCCCGCAAGCGCGCCCGGCCCGTTCGCCACACTCCCGCCGCCGCGAACCACCCGCACCTGCTCGAGCGTTGACGGGTCATAGGCCGGCCAATTGACCCAGCCGCCGAACGGATCGCTCTGCGGCACCCCGTCCAGCACGAGGAGCGCTCGGCTCGAGGCGTTGCCGCCAAGCGCGCGGAGCGTCACTCCCTGGCTGGTCGGATGACCGCTTCGCGCGTCGGACCTGCGGAAAAGCTCCAGGCCCGGGACCTCCTTCAGCAGCTGGTCGAGCTCATGGCTCGGCGATTGCTCGATGCGCCGGCGGTCGAGCCGTTCGACTCGATAGACGCGCTCCGATTTCGGCTCGGGCAACGCCTTGCCGGTCACTATGATGGCCGTTTGCGGCGGGGCCGGGGGGAGCGCGCCTGGCACGCGCGTCGAGCCCTAGAGGATGTCGTAGAGGGTCGCTGCGATCGTCAGCAGCGATGTGGCGGCGACCGCGAGCAGCGCCCACGGAGCCCAGGCGGGCCATGACAGCTTATGAACTTCGTCCTGTTTCGCCATGCCCCGTGAATTGCTCCGATGGGCGTCCGTGTCCAGCCTTACTGAACTCAATCGGCGCGCGCCCGTTCCGCCATGACCAAGCCCGTGGAATGACACCAGAATCAGGCAAGAACGATATAAAATATCGTGCAAAATCAGCAGGTAAGCTGCTGCTGCTGCTCCTTCATCAAACAAGGATTCAATTGACTCTTTGTTAACCAAGAGTCAGAATCCCGACGCTTTCCAAGGCAGGGGCACATCCATGGCAACCGCTATTTCGCACAAGCAGAAGATGTATCTTGCGACCGCCGGAATCCTGGCGTTCGGAATCGCCGCTTATGGCGTTGGGCGGCTCTACAATCCGCTCGGGCCGAGCGCCGGCACGATCGCTCCTGCGCAGCGCTACGTTTCGGCCCAGGTCGGTGAAGGCGATGTCACTCTCGGCGACACCTCGGTTCCGCAGCTGATGCAGACCGATGCCTTCGAGCTGATGGTCAAGGATCCGAGCTTCCGAGCGCTGGCCGCGAGCCCCGGCTTCTCGGCGTTGGCCGCGCAGCCCCAGGTGATGGCCGCGATGATGGCCAATCCCAAGGCTTTCGCAGCGTTGGCCGCCAATCCTTCAGCCTTTGCAGGACTGTCGAAGGCGGCGCAGGCCGCCTCGGCCGCCGCTCCCCAGGCGCACCAGGCGAGCGCCGGGCTGATCAACGCGGTCGCCGCACATCAGGCCGCGTTCCAGGCGCTCGCGAGTCAGCCGCAGGTGCTTGCGGCAATTGCGGCCAACCCCGCAGCGTTTGCGAGCTTCTCGTCCAGCGCTAGCGCCTTCCAGAACCTGGCATCCAAGGGGGCAGCCGCAAGCTTCGCTCCGGGACAGCCGCATTGGGGTAACGCCGCGCTTGCCGCCGTCTCCAGCAACGCCGCGGCCTTCCAACAGATCGCAGCCGACAACAAGGCGATGAGCGCGATCCAGGCAGATCCACAGGTGTTCAGCGCGCTTGCCGCCAACGCGGCGTCGTTCAAGGCTCTTTCGGCCCAGCCGCAGGCGCTCTCTGCGGCGGTGAACAGCGCCGCGTTGGCTGCGCACCAGCTGCAGTCGGCGGGAGTTTCGAACGCCGCATTGTCGGCGCTTGCGGCGAACACCTCGGCCTTCTCGGCGCTCGCCGCCCAGCCGCAGGTGCTGGCGGCAATCGCCGCTCACGCGAACGCATTTTCCGCGCTCGCCTCGCACCCGCAGGCGCTCGCCGCGATCATGCACAACGCGTCTGCGTTCAGCAGCTTCGCTAACAATGCGAGCGCGTTCCAGAATGCCGCGTCGAAAGCCGCAGCGGACGCGCGGATGGCGAGCAACGCCAATGCGTTCCAGCAGCTCGCGGCCGACAACAAGGCGATGAGCGCGCTTTCGGCCGATCCGCGGGTCTTTTCCGCGATGGGCCAGAATGCGCTCGCCTTTGCGAGCCTCGCCAGCAATGCGCGCGCGATGAGCCCGCAACTGCTGTCGGCGATCGGCAGCAACGCCTCGGCCTTCAGCGGCCTCGCCAGCAAGGCGTCGCAGCTGAGCTCGGCGGCGCAGGCGCTGCAATCGCTCGATGCCCATTCGATGGTCGCCTCGGCGGCGGCCGCGAAGGCGCTGAACGCGAGCGCGTCGCAGGCAATCCTCGCCAATCCGCAGGCCTTCTCGGCGATGGCGGCGAACCCGTCGGCGTTCGCTGCGCTGGCGGCGCAGCCGCAGGCGCTGGCGGCATTATCGTCGAACCAGAAGGCGTGGGCGGCGCTTGCTGCGCACCCGAACGCCGCGGCGTTGATGGCGAATCCCAGCTTCTCCGCTGCGCTTAACCAAGCCAACGCAGGCGTCGCCTCCCAGTCGCAATCCAACTGACGCCGCGGTCGGGGGGCCGCATGAGTATCGAGGAGTCTGTCGGGCGCCGGCTTGCATTAGGCACGCTGGCGCTCGTCCTCGCGACCACGGCAAGCGCTGCCCTTTCCCAGACGCCCTCCAAGCAGCCGCCTCCTCCGCCACCGCCGGACGCGACCACGGTGGTGGAGAAGCCCGAGGAGGTGCCGCCTCCGCCGACGGAATCGCCACCGGCCGAACCGGTCACGCCGGCACCGACGAAGCCCAATGCTCCCGAGCAGAAGACCGAGCACGTCCCGCAGGACGCGTCGGGATTCCACCTGTCGACGCTCGAGACGAAGAATCTGTCGCTTCTCTATCTCGATCCGATGCAGACTTATTTGACGCCCTATCTCGGCCGGGCGTTCGAGAACTCGCTCGCCTTCCACGAGAGGAACCTGCACTGGAAGCCGTGGGAGCGGGTTACGATCCTGCTCAAGGACTTTTCCGACTACGGCAATGCCGCCGCGCTAGGGTCCCCAAGCGACATGGTGCTGCTCGACGTGGCGCCTTTGTCGCTGTCGATGGAGACCTTCTCGCCGGGAGAGCGCTTCTTCACGCTGATGAACCACGAGCTGACGCACGTGGGAACCATCGACGTGTGGAACCAGCATGACGCCTTCTGGCGGCATTTCCTCGGGGGCAAACCCACGCCGCTGCAGAAGCACCCCGAGTCGATCCTCTACAATTTCCTGACGAGCCCCAGGAACCTCAGCCCGCGCTGGTACATGGAAGGAAGCGCGGTCTTCATGGAGACCTGGATGGCGGGCGGACTTGGCCGCGCGCAGGGCGCCTATGACGAGATGGTCTTCCGCGCCAAGGTACGCGACCATCTGCGCATCTTCTCCCCGCTAGGCCTCGAAAGCGAAGGCACTCAGGTGGACTTCCAGGTCGGCGCCAATTCCTACCAGTACGGCACGCGCTTCTTCTCCTATCTCGCGCTCACCTACGGCACGGAAAAGACGGTCGAATGGCTCCGGCGCTCTGAAGGCTCGAAGGCCTTCTACGCCAGCCAGTTCGAGCATGTGTTCGGCAAGCCGCTGGACGAGGCGTGGAACGACTGGATCGCGTTCGAGAACAAGTTCCAGGAAGAGAATCTCGCTGCTCTCGCCAAATATCCGCTGACGGAGGTGAAGCATTTGTCTCCGCGCGGACTCGGGTCGATGTCGCGTGGCTTCGTCGACGAGAAGACGAACAGCCTGATCGCCGCTTTCCGCTGGCCAGGACGCATCGGCTTTCTCGGGAAGATGGACCTCGCGACCGGCAAGATCACGCATCTGACCGATCTCGACGGGATGATGCTCTACAAGGTGACGAGCGTCGCCTTCGATCCGGCGACGAGGACAGCCTTCTACGTCAACCAGAACTATGCCTATCGCGATATCAACGCGATCAATGTCGATACTGGCAAGAAGCGGCGACTGCTCACGGACGCGCGCATCGGCGACCTTGCTTTCGACAAGGCCGACAACAGCCTGTGGGGGATTCGGCACCAGAACGGCTTCGTGACCCTGGTCCGGATCCCGCCGCCTTACACGGACTTCAACCAGGTAAAGACGTTCCGCTACGGCGAGATCATCTTCGATCTCGACGTTTCACCCGACGGCCAGCTCGTTTCCGCGTCCTACGGCACCCTCGATGGCAAGCAGTCGGTCAAGGTGTGGAAGACGTCCGACCTCGAGCAGGGCAATGCCGACGATCCCGTCGCCACCTTGTCGCTCCCGCCGTCGATTCCGGAGAATTTTACCTTCACGCCCGACGGCAAGTCGTTGCTCGGCAACTCTTATTACACCGGCGTCTCGAACGTCTTCCGGTTCGACATCGCGACGGGCAAATATGACGTTCTGACCAACGCCTCGACCGGCTTCTTCCGGCCGATGCTTCGGCCGGACGGCACCCTGCTGGTCTATGATTATGCGGGCGACGGCTTCAATCCGTCGATCATCCAGCCGCAGGTGCGCGAGGACCTCGCGACGATTCGTCTCCTCGGCACCGAGGTCGTGAACGCCAGGCCCGAGCTCAAGCGATGGGGCGTTGGGTCACCGGCCAAGGTCCCGCTCGAGCAGCTCATCACCGCGCGCGGCTACTACGATCCCTTCCATCGGATGCGCTTCGATGCCCATTATCCGATCGTCTCGGGCTACGAGCAGTCGCCTGCGTTCGGCTATTATTTCCACCTCGCCGATCCGCTGCAGTTCCGCCAGTTCAGCGCAAGCCTCGCAATCTCGCCGTTCAAGAAGATGCCGGACAAGGAGCGGCTGCACCTCAACGTCGAATATCAGACGCCGAACTGGAAGCTCACCTACTGGCACAATCTTGCCGACGTTTACGACCTCGCCGGACCCGTGCTCCGAAGCCGCAAGGGCGATGCGGTCATTGCCAGTTATACGAAGCCGCTGATCTACGACCCGCCGCGTCAGCTCGACGTCTTCGGCTCCGCGTCCGCCTTCTTCGGTTTGAAGCAGCTGCCGGGAGCGCAGAATGTCGCAAGCCCAAAGAACCTGCGGTCAGCGGAAATCGGCCTCAGATACACCAACACGACCAAGGCGCTCGGCGGCGTCGACCATGAAAAGGGGATCGCCGGCCGCATCGTCGCCGGCTCGGACGAGGCGCAGGGAGACTTTTTTCCGAGACTCTACGGCGGCGTGGACGTCGGCACCGCCTTGCCGTGGCACAACAGCTCGGTCTGGCTGTACACCCACGCAGGGATCGTTGGCGGCAACCGCCAGAGCCCACTCGGCGCTTATTATTTCGGCGCCTTCCGCAACAACTATGTCGATGACCGCCCGGAGAAGCGCTACCGCGAGATGGAGAGCTTTCCCGGCTTCGAGATCGACGAGCTTGCGGTTCGCAAGTTCGCCCGTGCGACCGGCGAGATCAACCTGCCGCCGATCCGCTTCGCTGAGGTCGGCACTCCCGCTTTTTACCTGAGCTATATCCGGCCGGCGGCGTTCGCCGGAGCAATGGCGGCGGAGAGCCCCGACGGAAGCGGGCACCATTATTATGACATCGGAGCGCAGCTTGATCTCAACTTCACCGTCGCGCTTCGGCTGCCGATGGTGCTCTCGGTCGGAGCGGCGAAGGGCTATGCGGACGGCCACTCGCGCAAGACGGAATGGCTTGCATCGCTGAAAATCATGTAATCAACACGGCAGAATGATCGCGCTGCAGGCCATCCACTGGTTCCTTGCGCTGGTGCCGGTGCTCGTCCTGCTGGCGCTCTTCGTCTGGTTCGACGCCTTCAAGCTGATGAACCTGCGCGAGATTCTGCTGCTCCTCCTGCTTGGCGGCCTGGGAGCTCTCGCTTCCTACCCGGTGAGCGGCCGATTGCTCGACACGCTTCCGATCGGCTTCTCCAATTACAGCCGCTTCTGGGCGCCGTGGATCGAGGAGGCCATCAAGGGCGTGCTCGTGGTGATCCTGTTCCGGCTGAACCGCATCGGATTCAAGCTCGACGCGGTGATCTCCGGCTTCGCGCTAGGCGCGGGCTTCTCGGTGGTCGAGAATATCATCTACCTCATCCGCCTGTCGGAATATGGCGCGGGGACGTGGCTGGTTCGCGGGCTCGGGACGGCCGTGATGCACGGCACCACGCTCGCCATCCTCGCGGCAACCGCGCACGAGTTCGCCGAACGGGAGACCCGGCAGGCGGCGAGCGATTACAACTTCAACCTTCTGTGGTTCGTCCCCGGCTACTTCGCGGCAGCGCTGATCCACCTTGCTTTCAACCAGTTCCCGGAGCGGCCGCTGATCGCCATGCTCGGGATTTCCTTGTTCGCGCCGGTCGCGATCCTCGGCATCTTCCAGTTCGGGACGACCGAGGCGGAGCGCTGGCTGAAGCAGGAATATGGCGAGCACAAAGCGCAGCTCCAGGTGTTGCGCGCCGGACGCTTTCCCGACAACCGCTGCGGAAAACGCGTGGCCGCGCTCGCCGAGCGCCTGTCTGGCGCCGCTGCGGAGCGCATTCGCCGCTACTGGGAGGTGCAGACGTGGCTCGTCGCCGAGGCCGAGGAGACGCTGATCGAGGAGGAAGAGGGCGACGCCGCGTTCGACGGCCAGAAGATCCGCGACGCTTTCGCGGAGCTCGATGGACTGAAGCGCGCAATGGGACCGACCACCTTCGCTCAACTCAATCGCCTGCTGCCCTTCAGCCGCAACGATTATTGGGAGCTGTCCGAGCTTCGCCAGCGCGTCACCCGCGGCTGAGCTTCTTCGGCGCGCTGATTCGGTCGTAGGTCGGAGTGGCGGAGAGGGTGGGATTCGAACCCACGGTACGGTTGCCCGTACGCCGCATTTCGAGTGCGGTGCTTTCGACCACTCAGCCACCTCTCCGCTTGGGGTGTCTCACGGCCGGACAGGTGCCGGCTCCGGTCGGACGCGGCG
>DASVXR010000329.1:0-4924 GCA_036392595.1 Sphingomicrobium sp. | reverse complement strand
CGGAAGCCCGCGAAATGGCCATCCGCGCTGGTGACGACCTCCCCGGTGAGGATCACCGAGCGGCTGTCGTCGGCGCGGCTGCGAGCCCGCTGGCCGGAAAAACCCCGCCGTGCGGCGAGGCCGCTGATCAGCGGCATTTCGCCGGCTTCATCCTCGTCGAGCCGGACGATACGGGTGAGCGGCTGGCCGGCGACGTCAGCGACGTCGACTGCGAGATAGTCGGCAAGCTCGGCCGAGAGGCTGATCACCCTCAGCTCCTCGTCGGCGGACCATTCGAGCGACGATTGCGACGGCTCCGCTTCGCTCGGGCCTCCGAGCAGCGATGCGAGCCGCGCCGCGGCCGGCGGCCGGGCCGTCCAGCCCTCGATCGTCAGAGCGATTTCATCGCCTTCGGGAGTTGCCCGGACCCACAGGTCGAGGTCGTGGTCGGCGGCGCCGGCGACGGCCGGTCGTGCGACAGGAATGCGGAGCTTGCGCGCGAGCTGGGCGACCGCGGCGATCTGCGGGAGCGCCAGCGCGTGGCCGATGCTCGAACCGGCCTCGGCCTGGAGCGCTGCGAGCTCGGGGTCGGCCGCAATGAGCCTGCCCTGCCGGTCGACGCGGCCCTGGACCGGGCGAGTGTCAGACGGAACGCTTGCCATTGCTCGTACCCAATGCGGTGACTGCCCGGCGATAGGCTGGATCGGCGGTGAGCCAGGCCCGCGCATCGTCGGTCTCCGCCTCCGTCAGGCGGTCGAAGGCGTCGATGGCGCGTCCTGGATCGGGGATGCCGATGAGGTCGCCCACACCCGCGAGAAGGCTCGCGGCCACCGTGCGCGAAACATCCGCCGTTCTAAGCATCGCCATCGCTCGGCGCTCGTTGCCCGACAGCAGCTCGTCCAGCGCGACGTCGGCTCGAACGCCGGAGCGCGCGGACAAGGCATGAGCGACGAAGGTCATCTCGCCTTCCATCGCGGCGCTGACGATCAGCTCGTCGCTGAGATCCTCCTCTTCGGCCAGCAGTCGGACCAAAGTCGCTGTGAGCGCGTCGATCCCGTTGCCGGCGTCGTGGCTCGACAGGACCCGGTTCGCGGCGCTGGAGAGCAGCCGGTCCGCATCGGCGGGCCCAAGCACTCCCGCCGCATCCGCGCGCAATGCCGCGCAGATGAGGTGCACGAGCACGCGCGCTTCGTCGGAATTGAGATCGTCGAAATGGAGGAGCGACTGGCCGAAGCGGTCGCGGCGCCGCCCGCGGGCCAGGATCAGCGCCATGGCGGCGGCGGCGATCGCACCATCTTCATGGCTGACCAGGCCCTGCAGCACCCGCGCCTCGCGGCGTCCGCTCCGCGCATTGGCGGCGGTCGCGATCCTTTCCTCGTCGGCCCGGCGGAGCAGCAGGCGAACGAGCGCCGGCCGATCAAGCAGCTTGGCCGAGGACAGGGTCCCGATCAGGTCGAGGTTACGGTCGTCGTTGGCGGCAGCCATCTTGCCCGGCAGCGCCCCTCGGATCTCGTCCGCTATGTCGCCGACGAGCGAGTGGAGCATCGCCGTCATCAGCGCCCGCTCCTGCTCGGTCAGGCGCTCCCTCGGATGAAGGAAGAAATCGACCCGGACCGTGGCCAGCCGGTCGCCGCCCGAACGTGCGGGTGCGTTGTGGTCGGCTGCGTCGGCAGCGCCTGGCCATTCGTCGGGCAGCATCATTTCGTTTATCGTGGCGGAGTTAACCCTCGGTCAACCAGCTCGGAGATGCCGCGCATGCTGCGTGTAATAAAATGAGACACAAGCATAAGCGGCGAGAAACACCAGAAAAGCTGTCCATGCGCTGAAGATCGCGAAGGGAATGGCGGCAAAGATCGCATTGCGCCGCGACAGGAGCCACAGCTCGCCGGGGACCGTGAGGCCCACCTTCTCGATACGCATCGCCTCGCCGAAGGCGATCGCTCCAAGGGCTGCAATCAGCGCTCCCCAACCGCTGACGTGCCGCCACTCCCACCAGCCGAGCGCGAACAGGGCGGCGGCGCCAGCCGGCCAAAGCGCGAGCCGGCTTGGCATTCGTGCCGGCAGCGGCCGCAGCCGAAGAGTGGCGAGCCGGCCGGCGACGAGATCGAGCGGAGTCGAAAGCAGCAGCAGCACGAGGCCGGTGAGCAGCCAGCCTTCCGCGAAGGCGACGGCGGCGCCCAGCGTGTAAGCGAGAGCCGCCCACATCAGCCATGCCGGCCTCAACCGCGTCTCGAGCAGCTGCATCGTAAGGACGTCTTCCACCGGCGGCAGGATGAAGCGGCTCGCCAAGTCTGCCCGGCTCCCGCGCGAGCCGGCGATGAGCGCCTGCTGGAAATGCTGCAGGTCCTCCTCATTCTCGGCGAGGATCGGCTCACCGCCGCTCGCCGAAATCGGCACTCGCAAGGCGCCGTCCTGGATGGTGCGCCGAAGTAGCGTCGACTGGAGGTCCCAGTCGCCGAGCATGGCCGCGGTCGAGCCCAAGAGCCGCGCGTCGACCAGGGCGACGCCGGCCCAGCGAGCTTCGCCGTCGATACGCTCGAACATGGCGTGCATTTCGTCGTCGGGCACGGTGATCACGACCGGTTCGGCATCCTCGGCAAGCTGGGCGAGGAGGTCCGCCGGAGCGGCTATGCCGTCGCCGACCAGGAGGATCATCGATCCGGCCTCGAATCGACTCACCGCCTCATTCACGTCGCTGACGGGAAAGACTGAGATTCCGTCCAGCCGGAGGCGCTCGAACGCGTCCTGCAGCGCCTGCGGCACTCGCTCAACGACGACGACGATCGGGGCCGCGCCGGCCGCGGACGCGCAGCGCACCTGATATTCGAGCAAGGTGCGTCCGGCGAGCGGAAGGAGCGCGCGAAGGCCTCCGGAATCGTCCTCCTGATAGGCTCCGATCAGCGCTCCAAGCGCCATTCCGCCACCCCCTTGCGGCACCAGTCCCGCAGACCCCCTCTTAACCGCTTTCTTGCGCTAACAAAGGTGGTAAACTGCTGTTGCCATGACCCCGACACCGCAGCGCGCCCGAACCTTTCCTCCCCGTCCGGCAGAGGAGGAGCCACCGCTCGAACTTTCGACCGAGCAGATGCTGGTCGAGCCCAGCTTCGACCGGGAACAATGGTCGGAGAACCGGCTCGAAGCGCATGGCGCCGGCGGGCGGCAGGTGCTCGGAATCGGGTTGATCATCCTCGCCGCGTTGTGGCTTGCCTATGCCGGCTGGTCAGCCGGGCGGACGCTGGCGGGCCAACCGCTCACCTCGCCCGCGGTGGCGCAGTGGATCGCCATCGCCGCCGGGCCGCTCGCGCTGCTCGGACTCGGCTGGCTCATGTTCGGCCGGACCCGGCGCAAGGAAGCGGAGCGATTCACCCGGTCCGTCGTCGCCATGCGCAGCGAGGCGCAGTCGCTCGAGGCGCTTCTCGAAGTGCTGTCGCAGCGAATCACCGACAGCCGCTCCGAGCTGACCATGATCACCCAGCACCTGATGCAGCTCGGCGACGATGCGACCGGCAAGCTGAGCGGGATCACGCGCGAATTCGACACCAGCACGGAGAAGCTCGCGCGGCATGGCGAAGCCCTGGATCGCGCCGCCGAATCCGCGCGCAACGACATTGCCGTGCTGCTCGAGGATCTTCCACGCGCCGAGGCCACCGCCCGTTCGGTCGCGGAGCAGATCCGGGCCGTCGGAACCGAATCGGCGGCAAGCGCGACGCAGCTCGGCGAAAAGCTTGGGCAGCTAACGGACCACACGCGCCAGGCCGACGAGATGATCGCCGCGGCGACTCAGCGCCTCGCCGCAAGCTTCGCCGACCTTGAAAGTGCCGGAGCTGCTGCTTCGGCGCGGCTCGGTGAGGCTCAGACCGGTATTACCGGAGTGCTCGAGGCGCTGCTCGACCGCACCTCCACGACCCTCCACGAGATTCGTTTGGGGATCGATGTGCAGGCGGCGGCGGTGGCTTCGCTGGTCCAGCAGGCCGCGGCGGGCATCGGCAAGGCTGGGGCCGAGGCTTCCGAATCGCTCGCGGCGAACCTCGACCGCGCGAACAGCTCGATCGAAACGCTCTCGGGCCAGGTCGCCGAGCAGGAGCGCGCGTCGCAGCGGATGATCGCGGAGATCGATCGCGGCCTCGCGCTCATCGACCAGCGCTTCACCGAGCTGGCGGCGAGCGGCGACGAGCGGGCGAACCATTTCCTCGAATCGCTGACCCGCGCCCGCACCGAGCTCGACAATCTCGCCACGCAAGCGTCGAGCCAGGACAATGCACTGAGCTTCATCGCCGACCGCACGGCAGCCATTCGCGAAAGCATCGAACGTCTTTCGAGCGAGATCCAGGAAGGCATCGGGGTCGCGATCGGCGAGGCACAGGGCAGCACCGATCGTCTCGCTGCCGCGGCTGCCGCCGTGAAGCCGGAGATCGGCTGGGTCCGCGACGCTGCTTCCGAAGCGAGCGAGCGCATCTCGTCGACGACCGAGCAGATCGCCGAGCAACAGGACAAGCTCACCGCCCTGCTTGCGCGCGTCGATGACGGAGTCGGCGACGCTCAGTCCAAGCTGACCGAGCTCGCCTCGATGCTCGCGCAGGTCGAGCGCGAAGCCGCCAACCTCAGCGCCGAGACCGGGCCTGCGCTGGTCACTGCTTTGGTCCAGGTCAGGGAAGCCGCGGGCCATGCCGCCGAGCGGGCCCGCGAAGCGATCGAGGCGGTCATTCCGGAGAGCGCCGGCAAACTGTCGGCCGAGACCCGCAAGGCCGTGGAGCGCGTGGTCCGCGAGAATGTCGAGGCGCAGCTGCGCGAAGTGGAAGCCATGGCCGCGCGGGCAGTCGAATCGGCGCGCACCGCCTCGGACCGCCTGACCCAACAGATGCTGAGCATCGGCCAGACCGCCAATGCGCTCGAACAGCATATCGACAAGATCGACGAGGCGCAGCGAGAGAAGGACAGCGAGGCC
>DASVXR010000328.1:0-2427 GCA_036392595.1 Sphingomicrobium sp. | reverse complement strand
GTGGCGTCGGGGAGGCTTGCCGAAATCGATCCGCCCCGCCTTTCCGGCAAGCACGCGATGACGGTGATCGTCGCCGCCCGGGGCTATCCGGGCACTCCGGCGAGCGGCGGGCTGATCCGCGAGCTCGAAGCAGCCGAGCAGGTGCCCGGCGTAACAGTTTTCCACGCCGGGACGGCGCTCAGCGAGGGGTCGCTCGTCGCCAAGGGCGGGCGCGTGCTGGCGGTCACCGCGGTCGCCGACAGTTTCGGCAATGCGCGGGCGCGCGCCTATCGAGCCGTGGACCAGATCGACTTCGCCGACGGCTTCCACC
Organism: Sphingomicrobium sp.; assembly: GCA_036392595.1. Taxonomy (GTDB): domain Bacteria; phylum Pseudomonadota; class Alphaproteobacteria; order Sphingomonadales; family Sphingomonadaceae; genus Sphingomicrobium. Next base: position 2,117 of record DASVXR010000328.1, on the reverse strand, counting down.
GCCGCGACATCGGCTGGCGCGAGCTTGCGCGGGAGGGCGCATGAACGCGCTGTGGAGCTACTTCTGGCCCGCGCTCGGCCTTGGCATGATTTCTGGAATCATCGGCGGGAGCATAGCCTATCGGCGGCGGAACAATCGCACTCTCGTGCTCGCCGCATCGGCCGCTGTTGCGATTGGCCTCGCCGCGTTGTGGCACGGGCCTCTGGGCGGCGCGGATCGCTTCGCGGCGCAGGTCGAAGTCGGGATTCACAAGACGCTCGTCTATTATGAGATGACCGGGGTCACCGGCCATCTGCACCGCGACCCGCTGACCAGGCGGGTGCTTCTCATCGGACAGGCGGATGATTTTCAGCGCAGCGAGCTCGTCCGGCTGATGGACCAGGTTCCGGGAGTTGCCAGCACCGTCTGGTCCTTCGACGGGAGCGGCGGCCTGCCATTGATCGTCGAAGGTGGGCTCGTCGCGGTCGTGGGCTTCCTTTTGGGGCTGCTGCTCGCTTATCTGGTCGAGCTTCGCCGTCGGTACAACGCACAGTGGAAATGGTGATCGGATGGAATTTCTTCAGGGATATTGGCCCGCGATCCTGGTGGCGGTCGCTCTGCTGGTCATCGCGGCGGTGCTCGTTCTCCGGCCGCGGCAGCGCGTGCGCCTGACAGACAGCGCGCCCGCTCGCCCGCACATGACTTATGCGAAGCCGCCCGAGGGACGCGGTCTCGCTGGAGAGCAGGCCGCTGCGGTCAGCGACGTGACCGGCGAGCTGATCGGCGCCCCGGTGCGCCGGAGGCTCGACGGCGAGGGCGCGCCGGCCGACGATTTCCTGCTTCTCAAGGGGGTCGGTCCAAAGCTTGCCGATGCCCTGCATGACCACGGCTTCACCCGCTTCGAGCAGATCGCCCATCTCACCCCGACCGAGATCGAACGGATCGACGCGCAGCTCGGCGCCTTCCGCGGCCGCCTCACGCGCGACCGGATCGTCGAGCAGGCCGACTATCTCGCCCGCGGCGACATCGACGGCTACGAGCAGCGGTTCGGGAAATTGAGCGCCTAGCCGACCGCTTCCGCCTGCGCCTCGGCCGGCTTCTTGCGCGGGCGCGAGGCGATCAGCTTGTCGATCTTCCGCCCGTCCATGTCGACTATCTCGAACTTCCAGCCGTCGTGGCGGAAGGTCTCGCCCGTGTCCGGTAAATGCTTGAGGACGGACAAAGCGAAGCCCGCGACGGTCGAATAGTCGCGGTCCCCCGGCAGCTGGATTCCGAGCCGGTCGGCGAGCAGGTCGGCGTTGGCCGCGCCGGACACGAGCCAGCTGCCGTCCTCGCGCTCGACCAGTGGCGGCTCCTCCCCCTGCTCGACGTCATGAGCGAAGGTGCCGGCCAGCGCAGCGAGGATGCTTCCCGGGGTCACGATCCCGTCCAGATGGCCATATTCGTCGTGAACCAGTGCGAGCGGAACGTCGGCGCTCCGAAGCACCGTCAGCGCATCCATCGCATCCATGAGGTCGGGAATGACCGGCGCCTTGAGGCAAAGCTGCCGCAGGTTGAACGGCCGGCCTTCGAGCGCCTCGGCGAGCACGTCGCGGATCTGGATGACTCCGACGATATTCTCGATCGACCCGTCGGCGACCGGGATTCGGTTGTGCGGCGTTTCCAGCAGCGCTTCCCGGACCTCCGCGGCCGAGGCGTTGACGTCGATCCAGTCGATCTCGGTCCGGGGAGTCATCACCTCGCGGACGGGCCGGTCGGCAAGGCGTACGATTCCCGAAATCATCGCCCGCTCGTCCTCTTCGAGCACTCCGGCGCTCTGCGCCTCTGCAACGACCAGGTGCAGCTCCTCCGCGGTCACCTGGTTCTTCGATTCGCGGTCGAGGCCGATCAGCCTGAAAATAAGGGCGCTCGAGCGGTCGAGGAGCCAGACGAACGGAGCCGTGATCTTCGACAGCCAGCGCATCGGTCGGGCCATCACGACCGCGATCGGCTCCGGTGAGCGCAGCGCGATCTGCTTGGGAACGATCTCGCCGATGACGAGCGAGAAATAGGTGGTGAGAACGATCACCAGTCCGAACCCCACGGTGTGGGCTGTATTGGGGTCGAGGCCCAGAAGCTGGATTCGCTGGGTGATCGGC
>DASVXR010000327.1:0-2657 GCA_036392595.1 Sphingomicrobium sp. | reverse complement strand
CCAATGCCGAGATCATCAAGCGCGCTCGCGAGCTGCTTTCACGCGGTCGACGAGCCTAAGCTCCCCTGCTGCGCCTTTACCGCGCCAAGCTCGGCTGATCGGGACCTAAGCTGGCTGGGGTTGGGGCATCGGCGGCCTCAGGCCCATCTCCTCGATGATCTGCTCGTCGATCTCGTTCGCGCGATTGTAGGCGGGGCGTCGGTGCAGCCGGTCGCGGTAGCGGAGGAAGCTGTCGCGCTCGGCAAGCATCCCGAACTGCATCGGGAACATGATCTGCGAGCCGACATAGACATCGGCCGCGGTGAAGCGGTCGCCGCAGACATAATCGCGCAGGGACAGGAGCTCGTCGACGGCAGCGATGGCCTTCTCATAAGATCCGTAGCCGAACATCCGCTGCTTATCCTCGGGCGGGTCCCAGCCCATCATGTGATTGGTGCCGGCCTGCTCCCACGGTCCTGCTGCGTAGAACAGCCAGCGGTAATAATCGGCCTTTTCCTCAGGGCGCGGGCCAAGGCCCGCCTCAGGGAATACGTCGGCGAGATAGGCGCAGATCGCTGCGCATTCGGTGACGACATGACCGTTGTGCCTGATGGCCGGAACCTTCCCGAGCGGGTGGATGGCGAGATAGCGCTCGCTCTTCATCTGCTCGTAGGGGATGACCTCGGTTTCGTAGGGCTGCCCCACCTCCTCGAGCATCCAGCGGACGATCCGTCCGCGCGACTGCGGATTATGGTAGAAGATGAGGTCGGCCATGGTGCGACTCCTTCGCGGAAGAGACGCGCCGATTACGCTTGTTCGAGTGACTGCTCCAGCATGTCGAGCATGACCTTGAGGCTTTTCACCCGAACCGCGCCTCGGCCGATCGAGCCGAAATGCTCTTCGCGCTGGAGGGTCGCGCGGCCCCCGCGGGCGAGGGCGAAATGGACCAGCCCCTCCTCGCAGCCCTCGCCGGCGGGGCCCGCGAAGCCGGTCACTGCGATCGCGACATCGGCCTGGGAGCGGGTGAGCGCGCCTTCGGCCATTGCCCGCGCAACCGTTGCCGAGACAGCATCATTGCGGTCGAGCAAATCGCGATCGATGCCGAGCAGGTCGTGCTTTGCATCCTTGGTGTAGGTGACGAAGCCGCGGTCGAAGCCGTGCCCGGCACCCTCGATGTCCGTCAGCAGCGCAGCCAGCATCCCGCCGGTGCAGCTTTCGGCTGTCGAGACGGTGAGGTCGGCGTCGCAGAGGCGATGCATGAGCCGCTCGGCCTGCTCGTCCAGGTGATCCGGAAGAGCAGGCTCGAGCGTCTCGCTCAACCGCGCTCTCCCTTCTTCGGAGCCGGAGCCGGGGCGGGGGCGGGTGCGGCGCCGCCGCGCTCGGCGGCCGACCGGTCGCGGGCGGCGCGGAATTCGCTGTCGGGCGACCAGTTTGGCCAGGCGCGCGAATTGGCGAGGTCCAGCCCGACCTGGTGCAGCAGCTCGGCGTTCTGCACGACCCCGGTCCAATCCCAGTCGGCGTGCCATTCGTCGCTCGGCTGGTGGTAGTGGTGGACATTATAGTCCTGCGCGATCGCCTCCCCGCGAGCGGTTCCTCCGTTCACCAGGTCGAGGCCCTGCGAGAAGCTGATCGCCGGAACGCCCTGCTTGGCGAAGGAGAAATGGTCCGAGCGGTAGAAGCCGCCCGTCTCCGGATGCGGATCGGGGGTGAAGTAGCGGCCCTGTCTTTTGCCTTCGGCGATCACGTCGTCGATGAGATCGAGCTTCGCCGTTCCGCGGACGGTGAAGTCCTTTTGCGGACCGAAGGGGATCCAGGCGTCCACATTCAAGTTCGCGACGGTCTTGCCCGGCGAATAAAGTGGATGCGTCGCATAATATTCCGACCCGAGCAGGCCCTTCTCTTCTCCGGTCACGGCGAGGAAGACGATCGAACGGTCCGGACGCGGCTCGTGAGCGAAGACGTGCGCCTGTTCAACGAGCTCTGACACGCCGGTGCCGTTGTCGACCGCGCCATTATAGATGCGGTCGCCGGTGGCGTCGGGCTTCCCCACTCCAAGATGGTCCCAGTGAGCCGAGTAGATGATCGTCTCGTCGGGATATTTCTTGCCGGGCAGGAGGCCGACGACGTTGTGGCTTTCGATGACCTTCGGGGTTGCCGAATAGCTTGCGGAGAGTGTCGCTTTCAGAGGGATCGGCTGGAAGTTGGGGCTTCGCGCCGCGACCTTCGCCTTCTCGAGGTCGAGCCCCGAACGCTGGAACAGCTGGGAGGCGAGGGGGCGCTGGATCCAGCTTTCGAACTGCGTGTGCTGCGACGTCGGATCCTGCCGGACGATGTCGAACTGGGCGTTGGTGTTGGAGTTCTGGACTACCTCCCAGCCGTAGGACGCCGGAGCCGTCTCGTGGATCAGGATCACGCCCGCGGCGCCCTGCCGCGCTCCTTCTTCGTATTTATAGGTCCAGCGGCCGTAATAAGTCATCGCCTTGCCGCCGAACTTGCCGGCGACCGGCTCGCCCGGGGCAGCTTCGAAGTCGGGGTCGTTGACCAGCTCGACGAGGACCTTGCCGTGCATGTCCTGGCCCTTGAAGTCGTTCCAGCCGCGCTCCGGAGCGTCTACTCCGTAACCGACGAAGACGAGCGGGGCGTTGGCGATGTCGACCCGGTTGGCGCCATTGAGCGGG
>DASVXR010000326.1:0-9960 GCA_036392595.1 Sphingomicrobium sp. | reverse complement strand
ACCTGGTGGAACTGGATCTGGGCACCGCTGCGGGTAGCCGGAAACAGCTCGACCGGGATCGAAACCAGGGCGAGCCGGATTTGACCTCGCCAGATCGGACGCGCAGCCATGAATTCGTCTCCTTGCGAGCAGAGGCGGATTCAATTCATTGCGAGGACGACTCGTTCCCGCGTTGCCCCTTTCAGCGATCGTACCAGTTCCGTAACGTCTTCGCCAAGACTTGCCTGCTCGACGATGGCCGAGCCGCAGATCACGCCCGCGGCACCGGCTTCCAACGCAGCACGCACATGTTCTGGTTTAGAAATACCGAATCCGAACACCGGCGGGGAAGAACCGGCTGCGCGCAGTCCCTGTATGAGACGGGGATCGAAGCGGCCGCCGGCGTGGGTGCCGGTGATGCCGGCACGGCTGACGCAATAGACGTAAGCGTCCGAGAGGCGCGCGAGGCGCGCGAGAGTCGAGGTCGGCGTGTTCGCAGCTGCGATGAGGACCGACGCCAATCCCGACTGGTCCATCTCCCGCGCGAAAGGCTCGGCTTCAAGCGCGGGAACATCCGCGATCAGCAGGCTGTCGGCGCCTGCTTGCGCGGCATCGCGCATGAACCCTGTGCGGGCCACAACGAGGTTCGCATAGGTGAGGATTCCGACCGGTACGTCGGGGTAGCGCTCCCGGAACGCCGCGATCAGCTCGAAGCAGTCGCCGACACGCACGCCTGCCTTGAGCGCTCGCTGGGCGGCGGCCTGGATCACGGGCCCGTCGGCGATCGGATCGGAAAAGGGGATGCCGACCTCGATCATGTCCGCGCCGCCCTCCACGAGATCGTCGAGCAGGCGCGCGCTGGTCTCGAGGTCGGGATCGCCGAGCATCAGGAAGGCGCCGAACGCTCCCTCTCCGCGCGCCGCGAGCCGATCGAACATGGCTGCGTAGCGGCTCATGCGGCGGCCCCTATGAATGGCTTTGCCTTTTCGCCAAGCAGGAATTGGGCCTGGGCCACGTCCTTGTCGCCGCGCCCGGAAAGGCCGATGACGATCGCACTGTCCGGCTCCTCCCTCGCAAGCTTCAGAGCGTGCGCCAGCGCATGGGCCGATTCGAAGGCGCAGAGAATGCCCTCCTTCTCGGCCAGCAGGCGGAAGGCGCCCAGCGCCTCCGAGTCCGTCGCTCCGACATATTCGGCGCGGCCGCTGTCCTTGAGATGCGCATGTTCGGGCCCGACTGCGGGATAATCGAGTCCCGCCGAGACCGACCAGCTGTCAGCAATCTGCCCCTCATCGTCCTGCAGGACATAAGTCTCGGCGCCGTGAAGGATTCCAGGCCGCCCGCGCAGCAAGGTTGCTCCATGCTCCTCGCAGTCGAGCCCTTTTCCAGCGGCTTCGACACCGATCAGGCGCACCTCGTCGTCGAGGAAATCGGCGAAGAGTCCGATGGCGTTCGACCCGCCGCCGACGCAGGCCACGACTGCCTCGGGAAGCCTCCCCAGCTCCTCGAGGATTTGCTCCCGGGCCTCGCGCCCGATCACCCGCTGGAACTCGCGGACCATCGTCGGGAATGGATGCGGCCCCGCCGCCGTGCCGAGCAAATAATGAGTCGTCTCGAAGCTCGCCGACCAGTCGCGAAGCGCTTCGTTGATCGCGTCCTTGAGGGTGCGTCCGCCGCTCGCGACGGGCACCACGCGGGCGCCCATCAGCTCCATTCGGAAGACATTGAGCTTCTGCCGCTCGACGTCCTCGGCGCCCATGTAGATGACGGTTTCGAAGCCGAACAAAGCGCCGGCAATCGCCGTCGCGACGCCGTGCTGGCCCGCGCCCGTCTCGGCGATGAGCCGCGTCTTGCCCATGCGCCTGGCGAGCAGCGCCTGGGCGAGCACCTGGTTGGTCTTGTGCGCTCCGCCGTGGAGCAGGTCCTCGCGTTTCAGGTAGATGTTGCCCGTCAGGTTGCGGCAGCGGGTCAGCGGCGTGGGGCGGCCGGCGTAATTGGCAAGCAGGTCGTTGAGCTCGGCCGCGAACGCGGGATCCTCCTGCGCATCGAGGAAAGCACCTTCGAGCTGCTCGAGCGCAGGCACGAGGATTTCGGGGACGTAGCAGCCACCGTATCTCCCGAAGCGGCCGTTCAGGCGCATGCGCGTAGCCGCTCCCGCGACGCTGGTCTCAGCGCGTCGAACAAGGCCGCGATCTTGTCGGGCGACTTGCGGCCCGGCCGCTCATCGAGAGCGGAGCCGACGTCGATCGCATAAGCGCCGAGCCCACGTGCCGTCAGCGCATTCTCCGGGCCTATGCCGCCGGCGACGATGCCGCGGTGGAGGCCTCCATGGTGCGCGATCAGCCTCCAGTCGAAGGCACGGCCGCTGCCGCCGCCGTCACTGTCGAACAACAGGCGATCGCCGTCCCGGTCGACGAGCGGCTCATGGCCGACGCTCACGGCGGTCCAGATTTCGCAGCCGTCGGGCAGCTCGCGCCGCAAAGAGCGGACATACTCCGCGTCCTCCAGCCCATGCAGCTGGACGGCATGCAGGTCCAACATTCGGGAGATGTCCGCGACGACGCCCGGAGGCGCATCGCGGAACACCCCGACCGGAAGCCCGCCAGATCCCCGGACGAGCTTGGCCAGGGGCTGCACCTGCTCGGCGGCGATTTGGCGGGGACTTCCCGGAACGAAAACGAACCCGGCGAATGTCGCGGCGCGGCCTGCAACCACGTCTTCGGCGCGGTTGAGGCCGCATAGTTTCACTCGGCCGAAGACCAGCTCGCGAGCCGCTTCGGCCGTCCGCTCGGCGCTCATCAGCGACGATCCGACGAGGAAGGCGTCTACCCGGCGCGCTAGGCGGTCCACGTCGGCGCGGCTCGCAATCCCGGATTCGGAGACGAGCAGCCGATCGGGCGCAAGACGCGCCAGCCGCTCAGTCGTCGAAAGGTCGATCGAGAAGTCGCGAAGGTCGCGGTTGTTGATTCCGATGAGGGGCGCTCCGAGCGCCAGCGCGCGCCGCATCTCCGCCTCATCGTGGACCTCGACGAGCGCGTCCATTGCAAGCCGTCGCGCCTCGGCGATGATCTCGCGCGCGGCTCCGTCGTCGAGCAGCGACAGCATGACGAGAACCGCGTCCGCGCCGGCAATACGCGCCTCGGCGACCTGTCGCGCATCGATGAAAAAGTCCTTCGCAAGAATGGGGCCGTCGAATTCGCACCGGGCGGCCGACAGGTCGTCGAGCGAGCCGCCGAAATGCTTGCCATCCGTCAGCACGCTCAGCGCATCCGCGACACCCGCATAGCCGCGAGCGATGGCGGCAGGATCGGCGTCGCGCCGAATCGCTCCGGCCGAAGGCGATGCCTTCTTGATCTCGAGGATGAAGCGCGCTCCGGGCTTCCGCAGCATCGCGGCAAGGCTGCGCCGCGTCGGCCCGGCGCGGGCGCGCAGCCCATCCAACGAGACGCCGCTGAAGCGCGCCGCCAGCTCCTCACGCTTGGCGGCGGCAATTCGGCCGAGGACTCCCGCGGGTTCAGCCATTCGTCGCCTCGATGAATTGCCTGAGAAGCTGCCCGGCTCGGCCGGAGCGGATGCAGTCGATGGCGGCAACCGTTCCGCGACGCAGCGTCTCGACCTTGCCCGCGGTCATGAGGAGCGCGCCCGCGTTAAGTGCGACGATCGCCTCGTCCGCCTCCCTGCCCTGCCCGGCGAGCAGCTTTTCCAGCCGCTGCGCATTCTCGTGCGGCGAGCCGCCCGCGATCCGCTCGACCGAGAGCCGCCTCAGGCCCGCCTGCTCGGGCGTGATCTCCAGCTCCTCGAACTCGCCGTCCGTGAGTCGGATTGCCTGGGTGAAGCCGTGCAGCGCGATCTCGTCGAGCCCGGAGCCGTGGACGACCAGCGCCCGCTCCGCGCCGAGCGCGTGCAAGGTCTCGGCGATCGGCCGAAGCCGCTTCGGATCGGCAACGCCGAGCAGCTGCACCTTCGGCCGCGCCGGATTGAGGCAAGGGCCGAGCAGGTTCATGATCGTCCGCACCTTGAGGGCACGCCGAACCGTTCCCGCATGCGCGATTCCCGGGTGGTACTGAGGCGCAAGCAGGAAGCAGAAGCCGACCTGGTCCAGCGTATGCCGGGACCTTTCCGCGCTGACGTCGAGCCGCGCGCCGAGAGCCTCCAGCACATCCGCCGAACCGCACTTCGAGCTGAAGGAGCGGTTGCCGTGCTTGACCACGGGCAGGCCGCAGGCGGCAGCAACGATGCCGGCTGCGGTCGAGACGTTGATCGAGCCCGAATAATCGCCTCCGGTCCCGCAGCTGTCGGCGAACAGATAATCGGGCGACGGGAACGGCCTCGCCGCGAAGCGGAGCGCCTCGGCGGCGCCGATCAGCTCTTCGGTGGACTCGCCCTTGAGGCGAAGCGCAGTGAAGGCCGCGGCCATCAGCGGTTCGCTCAATGAGCCTTGCACGATACGGCCGAACAATTGTCGGGCGCTCGCGCGGTCGAGATCGTCGCCGTCGAGCAGCCGGATGACGGCCGTCTCTGCGTCGTGCTGCCGAATGGTCGCCTTGGCGTCCTCGGCAAATCGGGAAAGCGTCAGAATGTCGGTCATGAAAACTCACCTGAAACAAAAAAGCCCGCCGTTGGCGGGCGGGCAGTCGATTGATCGGTTGGCTTGGTCGATCAGTCGCGCCATCGCGCCGCAACGGTGCGGCCGCGCCACCAGAAGCGGACGGTCGAAGTCGCAGCGATGGCGTTCAGGTGCGTCATCGAGGCCTTGCTAACCCTCAGAATCGCACTAGGTCAAGGAGGTGCCTCGATTGACGCGATGAAGCGGTCACGGCATGTGACGGGTCTTCGAGGCACCCGGGCGGGTGTAGCTCAATGGTAGAGCAGAAGCCTTCCAAGCTTACGACGAGGGTTCGATTCCCTTCACCCGCTCCAATCCCAGCATGCCGGGGGCATGCTGAAGGATTGGAGCGCCCGTAGCGAAGCGAAGGGGCGACAAACTCTTCGCCTTCACCCGCGTTGACACAACAATGCCGCGCCGCCACATGGCGCGCCTGCATCGCCATGCTCGACCATCCCCCGGATGGTCTGCGCGTGGCGATACCTGGAGAGGTGGCCGAGTGGTTAAAGGCAGCAGACTGTAAATCTGCCCGCGCAAGCGTACGCTGGTTCGAATCCAGCCCTCTCCACCAGCCTTCGCTAAAGCCACCGGCTGGGCAAGCCACTGAACGGGACAAAGCGCGGAGGCTGCGCCGAAGTGGCTTAGAAGCGGCTGGACAGCGTCGACCGCTCGACACTTGCCCCGATGACTCACGATATCTGCCCGAAATCGGCTGAATTTGTGGATAAATCCGCTCGCCTGTCCTAAAGGGACTTGGCCTTGTTGCTCGGAGTACCTGCAAATGTTGCGGGGGGTTGTTCTTGCGTTGGAGGATAATTCTTGCGTGGTTGATTCCACGGACGGAACGCGTGACCGCGGAAGGGAGGATCCTATGGCTCAGCTCGTCGCGCGCCTGAGCCCAGGGCAGCTCGACTGCCTTCGGCTGGTTAACGAGCATTTGTCGTCGAAGGAAATCGCGACCGAGCTCAACATTTCCCCTCACACCGTCGACCAGCGGATCCGGCAGGCGCTTCGCGTCCTCGGAGTCGACCGCAGGCAGCAGGCCGCGCGCATAGTTTCCCAGTACAGCGAACCATATCAACGATTGATACATCAACCGCCGCACATCGACGGCGGCATTCCCGAGGGCCACCCAGAGGCCGCGGTTAGCCAACAGATTCGGCACGCTGACCGCGCAGGGGAGGTCGGGGGATCAGGTTTCCTAACCGAGCAGAGGCCCGCATCATTCTGGCCTCCCTTGCAACCGCCGTTCGCAACGAGGAGCAACCCACGGAATGAGATGAGTGTCGGCCAGAGGCTGTTCTGGATTGCTGCAATCGCAATCGGAGCGGCGTTTTCGGCGGGCATGTATCTCGCCGGACTCGAAAGCCTCGCCAGGCTGCTGAAGAGCTAGCCGAAACCACATTCCTTTTCATTTCGGCAACCATCGCCGCGCGATTCTCGTCGCGCGGGAAGGAGCAGTCATGCGCAAACAACAGATTGAGAACGCGGCCTATGAGGTCGCAACCCAGGTCCGGGCGGTCGAAGACACGATCGACGCCGCCCTCGTCGAAATCGCCGAGCTTCAGGCGCGTATGATGCACGCGAGCTCGGTCGCAGCCAGCGGCTATGGCACCATCCACCCGGCGCTGCAGCAGCTTTCCGCCGCGGTTGCGGGGCTCGTCGACAGCCGCGGCGCGATCGTCGCCTGTCACGTCGCCCTTGCCGAGGCCAAGCAGAAGGTCCCGGGTCTCCGCACCGTCGGTTGGGGTGATGTGGACCAGTGCCCGCCGAAGACGGCGACCGCTCCGCTGCGGGTCGTGGCTTAAGACGGCCAGGTGTTTTGACCGGACCGCAGCAATGTGGTCCGGTCCGCCGCCATGCTGCCGCATTATCTGATCTTCTGGGGGATGCTGCTACTCACCTGCGGCTACGCCCTCTGGCGCGGCAATCGCTACGAGCAGATTGCCGGAGCGATCTGCATCGGCGCCAGCATGTTCTCATATCTGACTCACTCGCCCGTCAACGCCCGATACCTTACGCTCGAAACGAGCGATCTCGCGATCGACACGGCGGTGCTCCTTGCATTTGTAGCGATCGCGCTTCGGTCCGACCGTTTCTGGCCCTTGTGGGTCGCCGGGCTGCAGCTGACGATCAGCATGTCGCACTTCTTCAAGGCGGTCGACGTTGACCTGATGCCGCGCGCCTATGCGGCGGCGGAGCGGTTCTGGAGCTACCCGACGCTGGTGATCATCGCCGTCGGAGCGTGGCGGGCGCACCGGCGCCGCCGCGAGGAACGGACGCAGCTCATCGCCTAGTTGCACACATTGCGCGCCATCCCCATTGGGGCGGAATGTCGCGCCGCAAGAAATCGCATCAGGCTCACGGCACCGCCAGGCGGCCCCGCTTCTGGGGCAGGCATGCGGTCGCCGCGGCGCTCGACAACCCCGACCGCAAGGTCCTGAAAGCCTGGGCGACGCGCGATGCCGCGGCCTTCATGCAATTCCCGGCTGAGGTCCCAGTCACGCAGGCCGACGTGCAGGATCTGGGCCGACTCGTCCCGCACGACGCTCCGCACCAGGGTGTCGTGATCGAGGTCGAGCCGCTCGAGGACGCATGGCTCGATGACCTGCTCAACGATGCGGGGGAGCGGGCGGTGCTGCTCGTGCTCGACCAAGTGACCGACCCGCACAATGTCGGCGCGATCCTGCGCTCGGCCGCCGCCTTCGGAGCGATCGGCATCGTCACTCAGGACCGGCACTCGCCCCCTGAGAGCGGAGTCGTCGCGAAGGCGGCGTCGGGAGCGCTCGAGCGCGTGCCCTGGGTGCGGGTGGTCAACCTCGCCCGCGCGCTGGAGGACATCGGCGAGGCCGGCTTCTGGCGCATCGGCCTCACCGGCGATGCGGAAACGGAGCTGAAGGACGCTCTCGGTCCAGCTCGAGTAGCGCTCGTCCTCGGGGCCGAGGGCTCGGGCCTCAGGCCAAACACCAGCGAGCATTGCGACGCGCTTGCTCGCCTGCCAATCGGCAGCGCCGTGGAGAGCCTCAACGTCTCCAACGCGGCCGCAGTCGCACTATATGCCGCGAGCACGAGCTGATGGTCCGAACAAGCAACTCCATTCGCAAGCATGTCGAGGAGCTTGCGAGCCGCGAACCGGCGTTTGCCCGCGTGGTCGAAAAGCATGGCATTCCCGAGCCGCGCCGAAGCGAGCCGGGTGCGCACACGCTGCTTCGAACCATCGTCGGGCAGCAGGTCAGCGTCGCCGCCGCGCGATCGATGTGGTCGAAGCTCGAAGCTGCGTTCGGGTCACCGCCTGACTTGAAGCGCCTTCTCGTCGCAACCGATGAAGAGATGCGCGCGGCCGGAATGTCACGGCAGAAGGCCGGCTATATCCGCAGCCTCGCTGAGTTGGTGACGTCCGGCGAGCTCGACCTCGACAATCTCCCGGAGGATGACGAGGAGGCCATCGCGCTCCTGACGAAGATCAAGGGGATCGGCCGCTGGTCGGCGGAAATCTATTTGCTGTTCGCGGAAGGGCGCGCCGACGTCTTCCCCGCGGGCGACCTGGCGGTGATGGTCGAGCTTGGCCGGCTGATGGGCCTCGACGACAAGCCGAGCGAGAAGCAGCTGCGCGAGCTCGCCGAAACCTGGCGCCCCTATCGCGGCGCCGCGGCCGTGCTCGCCTGGCACAGCTACAACAGCAGCGTACTCTAGCGCCGGACCGAGATCGGAAGGGCCCGAGCTCCGAGCCCGCGAAATACCCGAGCGCCGAGATCCACGCGGAATGGCGCGAGCTTCTCGCCCTTGGTGTCACGCCCCAGGAGCCAGGCGGCGGACGACTGCCCCGCGCCCCCGCCCCAGGCGTACATGGCCTTGAGCGCAATCAGCGGGACGAAGAACTTACGCTCGCCCGCTTCGAGCATGCGCAGCTGATCGAGCGCGACGTCCAGCTGCGGGCGGAGGTTGATGCGCTGGCCAGGCGGAATGACCGGGATTTGCTCGCCTTGCCCGCTATTACTCTCGAAATACGCGCCGATTTCCTCGTCCTCGGTCGGGCCGGCGTTGAAGAACACCCCTTCGATCAGGACGTCGCGCGCCGGAGCATTGCCGGAATTGACCAGCTCCACCTCGAACTCGAAGGTCACCCTCTGTTCGCCGACGATACAGCGCAGCGGCTGGAAGCCGATCTCGATCCAGGGACGCATCCTCGTCGAGACGAAGCCGGTGGGAGCAGGAGCTGGAGCCGGCGCCGGGCTGGGCGCGGGAGCCGGCGCCGGTGCCGGGCGCGCGGACGGCCTCGGCTGAGGCTCGGGCGCAACGAACTCATCGACGTGCGGCCCGCCGGCATAGGCCTCGCGCGAGTTGCGCCGCCACAAAATGAAGGCGCCGCCTGCTCCGAGCGCCAGGGCGGCGAGCAGCCACGGCCAAAGTGGCAGGCTGCGCTCGGGAGCGAGGTTGGCCGGAGGGACATCCGCCGCGGGGACCGGCAGGCTTGCAGCGGCAGGCGCCGGAGCGGCCGCAGTCGGCGTGACCGGAAGGCTGATCGGCGGCTGGGCCGCTGCAGTCGCCGGCGGCGGTGGCGCGGCTTCCGTCCGCGGCTGCTCGGTCCGGGCGGTTCGGCGCGGGGCGTGCGGCTGGGGCGCGGGCGTCGCCGCGACCGATTCGGGTTCAAGCTTCGCGGTGGTGCGCGGGGCCGGCGTCGTTTCCGCCGGCCGGCTCACGGTCCCCTGCAGGTTGAAATTCTGCAGCTCGCGCGGCCCCACCGAGTCCGCGGCGGGCGTGTTCGTCGTCGCCGGCGGAGTGCTCTGGGCGAGCGCCGGGGCCTGGCCGAGCCAAAGCCCGGCCGCCGCAATTGCCATCCCCAAGCGTAAAACCGCCCTCATTCGCTCCCGCTCGTTTGCCTGAATCGCGCCGATTTCCCGCGCTGCGTCAGGCACATGCCCACGCATCGCAGCGGATTCAAGCACAGTCTGGATGAACCTGAGCGGACTCGCGAATTTATCGCGCGTCGACCAGCACCAGCTCGCTGTCGTCCTCGGCCTGGATCTCGATCCTGTCCTCGCCGGTGATCGCCACTCCGTCGCGCGGGCCCGCGTCGACGCCGTTCACCCGAACCCGGCCGCTCGGCACAAGATAGAGATGGCGGTCCGGCTCGGCATCGAGCGCGATTGATTCCCCGGCTTTCACGGTCGCTCCGAGGATCCGCGCGTCGGCGTTGATGGTCAGGGCGCCGTCATCGGCGTCGCCACTGGCGAGCAGCTGGAAAGCACCCTCGCGCGTATCCTTGGGGAACGGCTTGGCTCCCCAGCTCGGCGGCGCGGACGGCCTGTCGGTCTCGATCCAGATCTGGAAGAGAGTGGTCTGCTCGTCTTCGAGATTATACTCCGCGTGCATGACGC
>DASVXR010000325.1:0-3690 GCA_036392595.1 Sphingomicrobium sp. | reverse complement strand
CCTCACCACGTTCGACGGGATCGCAAAGCCGATCCCCACGTTGCCGGCGCTCGTCTCGCTCTGGCTGGGACTGAACAAAGCCGTGTTGATCCCGACAAGCTCACCGTGAAGGTCGATCAGCGCGCCGCCCGAATTGCCCGGATTGATCGGCGCATCGGTCTGGATGAAGCGCCGCGAGTCACCCTGGCCGAGCGGCCGCTCGGTGGCGCTGATGATTCCGCTGGTGACCGTTTGCCCGAGCGCAAACGGATTGCCGATCGCCACCACATAATCCCCGACGTCCAGCTTGCTGCTGTCGCCGAGCGGCAGCGCCGGCAGGTTGCGCGCTCCAATCCGGAGCACGGCGAGATCGAGTTCCGGCGCCAGCGCGACCGGATCCGCGGGGAAATGCCGCCCGTCCTTCAGTCCGACCTCCACCTCGCGCGCATTCTCCACGACATGGAAGTTGGTGATTACGAAGCCGCGCGAGCCATCGACGATGACTCCGGAGCCGGCGCTGACGGTCGGTTCGAACGCCGCGTCGGGCACTCCGAAATAGCGGCGGAAGAAAGGATCCTGGAGCAATGGGTTCTGCTCGGCAGGCGACGGCTGGAGAGTGGCAATGTTGACCACGGAAGGCGCGGTCTTGCGGACGAGAGGAGCGAGGCTGGCGTCGCTCGGACCGGCAAGAATGCGCGGCACCGCCTGGTCGGCCTGAACCGGGAGCATTCTCGCGACTAACCCGCCGACGAGACCTGCGGCGAGAAGCAAAAGCACCAGGAGAAGATAGGAAAGCCGGGAAGCTGGGGATCGAGGTTCCGCCATGCTGCGAAAAAGCCGTCGGGGCCGAGCTGTTCCTGCTCGCGAGTTACTCGGCCGGGACCCGATCGCCCCGCACCTGTTCCGAGCCCGGGACCGGCTCGGCCGCGTCGTCGCCGAGCTGGACGACGCGATTCTTCTCGTCGACATGCACCACGCGAGGCTTCAGCGACCGTGCCTCGGCGTCATCGAACATCCCGTAGCTGATGATGATGACCAGAACGCCCTCGTGGACCAGGCGGGCAGCGGCGCCGTTGATTCCGATCACTCCGCTTCCGCGCGGACCTGGAATTGCATAGGTTTCGAGCCGAGCGCCGTTGGTGACGTCGACGATTGCCACCTGCTCGCCTTCGAGCAGGTAGGCCGCCTCCATCAACTCGGCGTCGATCGTGATCGAACCAACGTAGTGAAGGTCGGCCTGCGTCACCGTCGCGCGGTGGATCTTCGACTTCATCATAATCCGCATCACTGGTCGGCGGCTCCTTTGGTCGCTGCCCATGGGCGGGCGCGCTCATAATAGATTGTGTCGGCCAGGTCACTCTTCAATGTTGCGGCGCACTATCGCACTTGCAGCATGCGGTGCGGATTCCCAACTGTGGAGGTGTCGGATTGGCGGCATTTCCCAACTCCGCGAGTGCGTTACCCAGCCAAGTGATTGGAAATGATGGGTTTCCTCATTTGGCATGGCTCTTGCTCAGTAATGGGCAACAGGCTTTGCCAATGGAGACGATGATGCAAGCGCAAGTGAATGAAGAGCAGACCTACACGCCGCTGCCGCTGCGGTCGCACACGATCCTGGGCGTCTGCGAAGCGATCGGCGAGGATTTCGGGTTCAACCCTATCCTGCTCCGCATTCCGCTCGCCGCGAGCGTCGTCGTCAGCCCGTTAATGGCGATTGCGGCCTATTTCGCGCTCGGCGCCGCGGTCCTCGTATCACGCCTGCTCTTCCCGCGTCCGAAGAACGTTGCGCCCGTCGAGCAGGCTGAGCCTGCGAATGAGGAGCGTGAACTGAAGAAAGCAGCCTGAGGCTTAGCAGTCGCCACGGGCCTGGGCCCGGGCTTCTAGCAGGTCGAAAAGGGCGCGGTGCTGGAGCAGCAGCTGCTCACCGCCAAACGCCAGGGCCCGTTCGCTCGCCGGAGTGTCCGACGCAACTTCGATTGCAGTCACGATGGAGTCGTCGTCCGGAAGCGTGGCCGGCGGAGGTTCGATCCCTGCGCGGGCGGCAACACGGTCGAGCATTCGCCGGATCGGCGCCCAGTCGCTCACGAGGGCGGTCGACGCACCGAGAGCGCAGCCTTTGCGTTCCGAGTTGGCGAGCGTCTCGAGCGCGTGGCGCGCGGCGAGCAGGCTCGCCTCGGTCTGGGCGGCCCCGGGGGTGCTCGGCATTGGCCCCACGGCGGAGGTCAGCCGCACCAGGTAGTGCCGCTCTCGCTCGAATGCCTCCGTGGCTTGGCTGAGCCAATAGTGCGCTGCCTGGGTCTTGGGGCAGTGCTGGAGCGCAATTTCGATCAGGCCGGGATAACGCCCATGGAGGTTGCACAGCAGGTGAACAGCGTCGGCCAGGTCTCGCCCGGAGTGCGGTCCGGATGCTTCGAGAAGCCTGTTGAGGTGCTGATGACGAGCGGATCCCTCGCCCGCAACCCGAGCGAGCTGGGCTTCGGCAACGCTGACCGGTTTCAGGCCGACGGACCGATTGATCGCCATTCCATCCCCTCGTCTGACGCGGCTAGCGAAAGCCTTACCAAGCCGGTCGTAACGCAAGGGCGTAAAGACGAGGTTTATGCGGCCGTAAGCTTTCGGGAACCGAGTTTAATCAGTCGTCCCGGTAAGCGAGCTCGTAATTGCCCCAGCGGCGGCCCTTGATCCACAAGGGTACGAAGACGTTCTTGACCGGGATGAACTTGTCACCAAGCTCCATCCGGTAGGTGGCGAGCGTCGCCGGCCTTTCGCTGGCGAGCGCCGCGCGCGTCGTGTCGTCGATCAGGATGCGCTTGTTCCGGCAGTGGGCGTCGTTCCAGACGGGATCCGGCCCCTGCGGATGGCTGCGCTCGCTAAGGTGCGTCGGCAGATAGCCGTTCATGTCGCCGATCGCCGAGCCGATGATCCGTGCGTCGCTGGCCTTCACCTGGTCCAGGATGGGCCGCACGTGCTTGTCCGCCGCATCGTTGAATCGGACGGTATATTGGACCGGGTTCGAGCCCTCGATCACCTTGTAATCGCGGTCGAACACGTCCTCGACGGTGACTTCGCCTTCGTCGATCGCGCGCTCGACGGCGGCCTTGATCCGGCGGCAGGCTTCCTGCGCGGTAAGGATGAAGGGCGTGTCGTCAATCTCCGCGCCCGAATTGGCGAGCGTGTCGAGCATGGAATTGGACAGCTGCTCCAGGTGCGCGAGACGCTTCTCCGCGGTGGTCAGCTCGGTGCCGTTGTCGCGGGCATCGCCGGCGAAGTCGGTGAGGCCGGCTTTCACCCGGTCGACGCTGGTCTGGATCATGCTGGTCGAGTGGGCGATGCCTTCGGTCTGGCGGTCGACCATGCCGACGAGCTCGCTCACTTCGCGGACCGTGTCGTTGATGACCGAGAAGCCCGACTGGGCAGCGCGGCTGCGTTCGACGCCTGTCTTGATCTCGGCGGTAACCGCGCCGGCCTCGCGGGTCAGCTCGCCGATGGTCGAAGCGATCTGGCTGGTCGCCGCCCGGGTGTCGTGGGCGAGCTTCTTCACCTCGGCGGCAACGACGGCGAAGCTGCGGCCGGCATCGCCGGCGCGGGCAGCCTCGATGGTTGCGTTCAAAGCGAGCATGTTCGTCTTGCGAGCGATCGTCTCGATGGTCGAGGAGACGGTTTGGACCTGGTTCATCGCGGTGGCGAATCCGGCCATGCGCTCGCCGAGCT
>DASVXR010000324.1:0-3752 GCA_036392595.1 Sphingomicrobium sp. | reverse complement strand
CGCGGTTGTTGACCTGCAGCCCGGCCTTGTCGAGGCCAAGGCCTTCGGTGTTCGGCCGACGGCCGATCGAGACGAGCACGACGTCGGCTTCCAGAGTCTCCGACGCTCCGCCTTTCGCCGGCTCGACCGTCAGCGTCACCGTGTCGCCCTTGCGCTCCGCCTTGGTGACCTTGGTCGAGAGCCTGAACTCGAAGCCCTGCTTCTTGAAGATCTTGTTGGCTTCCTTGCGTACGTCGCCGTCGAAGCCGGGCAGGATCTGATCCAGGAACTCGACAACAGTGACCTGCGCCCCGAGGCGCCGCCACACCGAGCCGAGCTCGAGCCCGATCACACCGCCGCCGATCACGACCATGCGCTTGGGGACTAGCGGAAGCTCCAGCGCGCCCGTGGAATCGACGATCCGATCCTGGTCGATCTCGATGCCGGGAAGCGGAGTCACCGATGAGCCGGTCGCGATGACGATGTTCTTTGCGCGCACGATGCGGTCGCTGACCTTGACCGTGTCGGCGCTCTCGAAGGTCGCAAGGCCCTTCAGCCACTCGACCTTGTTCTTCTTGAACAGGAACTCGATGCCCTGCGTCAGGCCCTTCACGGCCTCCTTGCGGCTGCCGTGCATCGCCTCGAGGTCGACTTCGACCCCGTTCGTCTTCACGCCCCACTTGGCGAGCGTCCCGTGCGCGGCTTCTTCGAACAGCTCGGACGCGTGGAGCAGCGCCTTGGACGGGATGCAACCGACGTTGAGACAGGTGCCGCCGAGCGTCTCGCGGCTTTCGGCGCAGGCGGTCTTGAGTCCCAGCTGTGCGGCGCGGATCGCGGCGACATAGCCGCCGGGGCCGGCGCCGATCACCAGGACGTCGAAATCGTAATTGTCAGCCATTCTCTTTCTTCCGTCATCCCCGCGAAAGCGGGGATCCCGCTTGTTATATGGGGGTGGTTTACAAGACAGCGGGACTCCCGCTTTCGCGGGAGTGACGAGCTAGAGGTCAATCAACAATCTGGTGGGATCCTCGATCGCTTCCTTGACTCGAACGAGGAAGGTCACCGCCTCGCGGCCGTCAATCAGCCGGTGGTCGTAGGAGAGAGCGAGATACATCATGGGGCGGGCGACGATCTGGCCGTCCACCACCACCGGCCGCTCTTCGATCCGGTGCATTCCAAGCACCGCCGACTGAGGCGGGTTGATGATCGGGGTGGACAGGAGCGAGCCGAACACTCCGCCGTTGGAAATGGTGAAGGTGCCCCCGGTCATCTCGTCGACGGTGAGCGTGCCTTCCTTGGCCTTCTTGCCGTACTCGGCGATCTTGTTTTCGATGTCGGCGAAACTCATCGCCTGGGCGTTGCGGATCACTGGAACGACCAGCCCCTTAGGCGCCGAGACGGCAATCGAGACGTCGAAATAGTCGCGGTAGACGATCTCCTCGCCTTCGATGCTGGCGTTGACCGAGGGCACGTCGCGCGCGGCGAGGACGCAAGCCTTCACGAAGAAGCTCATGAAGCCGAGGCGGATGCCGTGCTTCTTTTCGAACAGGTCCTTGTAGCGGCTGCGGGCGTCCATCACGGCCGACATGTCGACGTCGTTGAACGTCGTCAGCATGGCCGCCGTGTTCTGCGCTTCCTTGAGGCGCTTCGCGACGGTTTGGCGAAGGCGCGACATCCGGACGCGCTCTTCGCGGCGTTCGCCGGTAGCCACTGGGGCCTTCACTTGCGGAGCCGGTGCGGGCGCTGATGGAGCTTTCGCCTGCGGTGCGATCGCCGGGGACGGCTCGGCGCCCTTCGCCTGTGCCGCGGCAATCACATCGTCCTTGGTCAGCCGACCGTCCTTCCCGGTGCCGTGAATCTTGCTCGGATCGACATGATATTCGAGCACGGCTCGCCGGACGGCGGGCGAGAGGGTCGTGATGTGATCCTCTTCGGCTTCGCGCTGCGCGACTTCGGGTTCGGCGACCGGCGCGACCTCGTCGCCGCGAAGCGCCGGTGTCTCGCCCGCCCCTGCCTGGTTGGTAGTCGCGGTCGCAGCTTCCTTGGCCGGCGCTGAGGCTGCGCCCGCAGCAGCCTTCTCGTCGATGCGCGCGATCACCGCGCCGACCGCGACCGTGTCGCCTTCCTTGACCAATTGCTCGGTCAATACGCCGTTGCTCGGCGATGGCACCTCGACCGTCACCTTGTCCGTCTCGAGGCTCGCGATCGGCTCGTCTTCGGCGACCTGCTCGCCGGGCTTCTTCAGCCACTGCGCGAGCGTTCCTTCCGTGATCGATTCCCCGAGCGCGGGGACCTGGACGTCCGTTGCCATCTTGATCCCTCTACTCCGCGGCGACCGCCGAAGTTCCGCCGCCGTTATGGCCGAGCGCCGCAGCGATCAAGGCCGCCTGCTCTGCCGCATGCCGCTTGGCGAGGCCCGTCGCGGGCGATGCGCCCGCATCGCGGCCCGCATATTGCGCGCGCATTCCCGCGTGTCCCGAATCCGAGAGGCACTGCTCGAGCAGGTCCTCGACGAACGACCAGGCGCCGTCGTTCTTCGGCTCCTCCTGCGCCCAGATGACGTCCTGGAGCTTCGGCATCGCCTTCAGGCGCTTCACCAGCGGCTCGGAGGGGAACGGATAGAGCTGCTCGAGGCGGACGATCTCGACGCCCTTGGCGCCGGCCTTGTCGCGCGTTTCCATGAGCTCGTAGGCGAGCTTGCCCGAGCACAGCACCAGCCGCCGCGTCTCCGCGGGCGGGTTCAGGTCGGACAGGATGCGGTGGAAGTGCCCGTCGCCGGTGAAGTCCGCCGCCTTCGACACCGCGAGCTTGTGCCGAAGCAGCGACTTGGGCGTCATCAGGATCAGCGGCTTGCGGAAGTCGCGCCGCATCTGCCGCCGCAGGATGTGGAAATAATTGGCCGGGGTCGTGCAGTTGGCGACCTGGATATTGTCCTCGGCGCAGAGCTGCAGGTAGCGCTCGAGCCGGGCCGAGCTGTGCTCCGGCCCCTGCCCTTCGAAACCGTGCGGCAGGAGCAGGACGAGGCCGCTCGCGCGCAACCACTTGGCTTCACCGGCTGCGATGAACTGGTCGATGATGGTCTGCGCGCCGTTGGCGAAATCCCCGAACTGGGCTTCCCACAGAACGAGGCACTTTGGGTCGGCCAGCGAATAGCCATATTCGAAGCCGAGCACGCCGAATTCGGACAGCGGACTGTCGCGGACCTCGAACCGGCCCGGTCCGACTGTCGTGAGGGGGATGTATTTCTCGGCCGTCTGTTGGTCGACCCAGACGGCGTGGCGCTGACTGAAGGTGCCGCGTCCGCTGTCCTGGCCAGACAGGCGCACGCCATGATCCTCGGCGAGCAGGCTCCCGAACGCGAGCGCTTCCGCGGTCGCCCAGTCGAAGCCCTCGCCGCTCGCGAACATCTCCTTTTTGGCGTCGAGGATGCGCTGCAGCGTCTTGTGGATGTTGAAGTCTTCGGGGACGGTGGTCAGCACCTCGCCGAGGCGCTTCAGTTCCGCTTCGTCGATCGCGGTGGGGATGTTGCGACGGCCCAGCACCGGCTCGTCCGGCCTGCCGAGGCCCGCCCAGCGTCCGGAGAACCAGTCGGCCTTGTCGGGCTCGTATGACACCGCCGCCTCGAACTGCTGCTCGAGGTGCGCGACATAATCCTTGGTGAAATTGTCGATCCATGCCTGGTCGACCACGCCTTCGTGGATCAGCCGCTTGCCGTAGAGATCGCTGACGAAGGGGTGCTTCTTGATCGCCGCATACATGATCGGCTGGGTGAA
>DASVXR010000323.1:0-4704 GCA_036392595.1 Sphingomicrobium sp. | reverse complement strand
CCGGGCAGCTGGTTCAATGCGAAGCAGGTCGAGGACGCCGTCACCAATCTCAACGAGGCCGCCGGAAATCTCGGCTATGCCTTCGCCGACATCAACCCTGCCTATGATCGCGACGCCGAAAAGAGGTTGATGAACATCACGATCAAGGTCGGCGAGACTCCGCGCGTCTATGTCGAGCGGATCGACATCACCGGCAACACCTCCACCCGCGACAAGGTCATTCGCCGCGAGTTCCGGGTCAACGAAGGCGATGCGTTCAATGCGCTCAAGGTGAAGCGAAGCCAGGACCGCATCCAAAGCCTTGGCTTCTTCCAGGACAAGTTCGAGATCAAGCAGAGCGAGGGCTCCGCGCCGGACCGCGTCGTCCTGACGGCGAATGTCGAGGAGAAGCCGACCGGGCAGCTGTCGCTCTCGGGCGGCTATTCGAGCCTTGAGCGGTTCCTCGTCCAGCTCGCGGTCAGCCAGAACAACTTCATGGGCAAGGGCCAGTCGCTCGACGCGGCAGTCAACTATTCGCGCTATTCCAAGTCGGTCGAGCTCGGCTTCACCGAGCCTTATTTCCTCGACAAGCCGATCCTTCTCGGCGGCCAGCTTTTCCGGCGCGATTACAACAGCTTCAATTTCATCGGCAATCAGCGGAACACCACCTATTCGCAGACCAGCACCGGAGGGGCGCTGAGGACCGGTTTCCCACTCACCGAGTTCATGTCGTTCGGAGGGCGATATAGCCTCAGCCGCGACAAGATCGCGCTCGACAAGAACACCTTCTTCACCGATCCGGACCTGATCCCGGACCCGGATGGGACCGGCCCGCTGACCGGCAGCAACGGACCACTTCCTGCCGTTTGCGATCCGCTGAAGGCCGGACGTTATCTTTGCGACGAGATCGGCAAGCATACGACGTCGGCTGTCGGCTACTCGCTGGTGTTCGACAGCACCGATGGAGTCCATCCGACGCGCGGCCGCACCTGGGTTGCATCGCAGGACTTCGCTGGTCTTGGAGGCGACGTCAAATATCTGCGGTCAGTGCTTAGTGCGAGCCAGTACAAGAGCATCGGCGGCGGCTGGGTCTTCTCCGTCCATGGCGAGGGCGGGTACATCTCCCCGCTCGGCAACAAGCGGCACGACACTGCAGGGAACGAGATCGAGCCGATCCGGTTGACGGATCGATTCTTCGGCCCGCAGCTGCGCGGTTTCGATATTCGGGGCATCGGTCCGCGAATCCAACGCGTCCCGTACAAGTGCAACAACACGACCACGTGCGATGCTCCGACGCTGGATACGACCCAGGCCCGGATCACCGACGCGCTCGGCGGCCGCGCTTATTATATGGGCCGGCTCGAGCTCGAATTCCCGATCAGCTCGACACTGCGCAGCCTGGGCCTCAGGCCCTCCGCCTTTGTCGACGCCGGATCGCTGTGGAAGCTCAAACCGCCGCAACTGACCGACATACCGGCGCAATGCTTTGCGACGAACAGCACGACGACGCCGGCGGTTATCAATCTCTCTCCTGGAGAATCCTGTCCGGCCACCGGCTACACAGCAAGTCCAGGCTTCAAGGAGCTCTATCTCGGCGATTCATGGAAGCCGCGTGTTTCCATTGGTATAGGCGTCAACTGGACCTCGCCCTTCGGCCCGCTTCGGATCGACCTCGCCAAGGCGCTGGTCAAGCAGGAAGGCGACGACACCAAACTTTTCAGCTTTAACGTAGGGACCTCATTCTGATGAAGAAAATGCTTGTTTCCGCCGCGCTAGCGGCAACCGTGCTCGTGCCCTCGGCGGCTGCGGCGCAGGCTCTGCCCGCCGCCGTGATTGCTGTTGTGGACGTCCAGACGGTGACCAACGACTGCAACGCCTGCAAGATCGCCGCCGCGGCGCTGCGCAGCCAGATCACGGGCCTCCAAAACCGGGAGAAGGCGCTCGCAGCTCCCCTTGAGACTGAAGCCAAGTCTCTTCAGGCGGCAGCGGATGCGCTGAACGGCAAGGAACCCGACGCGGCCCTTCAGGCCCGGGCCAAGGCGTTCCAGACGAAACAGCAGAGCGCCCAGACGGAGCTCGCGCGTCAGCAGCAGCAGATTGCCCGGAACCAGCAATATGTAAACAAGCAGATCGCGGACAAGCTCAACCCGATCTTCCAGCAGGTGATGGTCCGCCGGGGCGCGAACATCCTGATCGAGCAGGGCTCGACTTTGGCAACCGCCAAGACGGTCGACGTCACCAGCGACGTCCTCGCGGCGCTGAACGCGGCGCTTCCGTCGATTGCGACGACCGCCCCGGCCGCTCCAGCGCAGCCCAAGCAAGAGCAGCCGCAGGGCCGCTAAGTAGAGATGAACGATCAGCCGGCAGGCGCCGCCATCGGACCGCTCGACATCAAGCGGGTGATGGCGGCGCTGCCGCATCGCTACCCGATGCTGCTGGTCGACCGGGTCGAGAGGCTCGATCCGGAAAAGGGCATCACCGCGATCAAGGCGGTGACCATCAACGAGCCCTTCTTCCAGGGCCATTTCCCGGCGAGGCCCATCATGCCGGGAGTGTTGATCGTCGAGGCGCTCGCTCAGGCGGCGGGCGTGCTCGCGGTCGAGGCTCTCGGCCTCGCGGGCTCGGGCAAGCTTGTCTATTTCATGGCGATCGAAGGCGCGAAGTTCCGCCAGCCCGTCGAGCCGGGCGTCCTGCTCAAGCTCGAGGTGGAGTTCGTCCAGAAGCGCTCGACCGTCTGCAAGTTCGCCGGCCGCGCCAGCGTCGACGGGAAGCTCGCCGCCGAGGCCAATTTCACGGCGATGATCGCCGACCCGCCAGCCTGATTCCGGCGAAGACGGCCCGACCTTCGGTGCGGTAACCGAACACGTCCTCATAGCTCTGGTTGAGCAGGTTCGATCCGCGCGCGAAGAGCTCGACGCCGGGCCGCACTTCGTAGGCCAAGCGCGCTCCGGCGAGCCAATAGGAGTCTAAGGCCACCCGGTCGAACGGGAAGGTGTCTCGGCTATCGAAATGCCGGCCGACATAGGCAAGCGAGGCACCGTAAGTCAGCCGACCCAGTGCGCCGTCGATCACCACCGAGCCGCTATGTTTCGGGCGCCGCAGCTCGCGAACCTGCGCAGTCGCCTTCGGCTCCGTCGCATCGAGATAAGCGTATGACCCACCAAGCCGCAGTCGTTCGCTGGGCTCCCAGCTGAACTCGGCCTCGACCCCCTGGCGGCGGCTCGTGCTGTCCAGGTTGATCGTCGTCCCGAGGAAGCTCGGCGGCGGGAAGATGGTCACGATTTCGTCGTGCAGCCGCTGGCGATAGGCCGTGATTGACGCCGCTACCGCGCCCCGGCGGAACCGCAATGAGCCCTCGAAGCCGCGCGAGCTTTCCGGCTTGAGCGACGGGTTGCCGATGAAATCGTTCGGGAAGAAGCCATAGAGGTCGAAGAAGGTGGGTTGCGCGATGCCTTCTCCGTAGGAGCCGGCGATCGAGAAACCGCCGCCGATCCGGGCGAGGATCGAGGCGCGAAGCGTCGTCGCGTCCCTGAAACGGTTGAACCAGTCGCGCCGGACCGCGACGTCACCCGTGAATCTGGCGGCATCGGCGCGCCATTCAGCCGTCACAGACCGGTGAGACCGCGTACGATCCTGGTCTGTGGGCAGCCCCGTAACCAGGCCGCGCGCGTGGAATGTTTCGCGTTCCAGCTCGGTGGCGGCGATCAGCCTGTGAGTGACGGTCCCCGTCTGCAAGCGTCTCTCAATCTGCGCGGTGAGATTGCGGCGTGTTCCCCGGGTCCGGTTGGTGGGCTCCTCGGCGAGGAAATTGCGGTTGGACGAGCCGAGCAACGAACCCGCGATCTGGCCGGTCCATGCGGAAGACTGCTCACCGAACTTTGCCCAGAGCCGCCCGGCGCGGAGGCGATTGCGGCTGCTGTCCAGGGTGTCCGTATGGGCGAAGGTGAGAGGGTCGAAGCCGTCGAACTCGGTTCGCCCTGCGAGCGTGAGCGCCGATGCCCAGAGCTCCGTCGACGCGGTTGGCTTCCACGTTCCACGAAGCCGGGCCGACAGGTTGCGGTAGCCGTCCTTGTCGCCCTCGCCGTTGAAGCTGTCGATGCCGGTCGCCCGTTGCCAGCCTGCGCCGCCCGAGAGTGAAGCGTCGCTCGACACGAGGGCTGCCGACGCAGTGGCTCGAAGAAAGCCGAACGATCCTCCTTCGGCCGAAGCGCTAGACGCTGGGGCATCGGCAAGACCGTTGACCGCGATGACTCCCCCGATCGCCTCGGATCCCCAAAGGGCCGATTGCGGCCCGCGCACGACTTCGATGCGCGAGGCAAGGTCGGCGTTGAGCAGCTCGAAGCGTGGAAAATCGCCGCTGGCCGGGTCGTTCACCTTGATCCCGTCGATAAAGAGCAGGGTGTGGTTGACTTCGGCGCCCCGGATCCGGACCTCGGTGAAGGATCCCGCGGGGCCAGAGGTCGAAACGGCGACGGACGGGGTCAAGCGGAGCAGGGCAGGGAGCAGCGGCTCGTCCAGCCGTTCGATGCGCTTGGCATCGATGATGGTGACGCTGGCCGGCGTCCGCGCCTGCTTCTCAGGCACGCGCGAGGCGGTGATGACGATCTGGTCGGTGTCGATGGGTAATGCGGGCACATGATCCTCCTGTTGACGAACATGTCGTCACAGAGGGGATGCGCCGCTCGCGCAGCGTCCTGCCCACGCCCCCGCAGCTGGTCCCGGCCG
>DASVXR010000322.1:0-8223 GCA_036392595.1 Sphingomicrobium sp. | reverse complement strand
CCATGATGTGCACCGGCGCGGTCAGGGGAGCGGTCGTGTAGCTGATCACGTCCGGCCGCCCGTCGACGAACCTTTGATCGCGCACCAGCCAGCTGTGCCACTGCTCGCTGTCGGCCATGTTGATCGGCCGCGGCAGGAAGGGGACGGGGTTTGCGGGATCGGACAGATAATCGTTATGGCCTGATGCAGCCGGCTTTGCGAATGCGGCCGTGTTATCCGCGCTAAGGTAAAGCGGCGTCGGCGTTCCCATCGGCCAGCGGGGGCTTTCGTCCCATTGGTTCGCGCCCGTCGCGTATGTGATCACGGGCGGCGTGTGCGGGTCCGCCGTGCCCTTGAGATAATGGTCGAGGAACGGCTTCATATATTTGGTCCGCCACTCGGCCGCGGTGTCGCCCGTAAAGGTCAGGTCGCCAAGCTCGTAGCCGTAGTGATTGGCCCCGGAATGGCGCCAGGGGCCGATCACCAGGTGCAGGAGGTCGCTGCCCTCGTAGCGGCTCTTGAGCGCTCGGTAGACGGCCGGCGCGCCATAGCTGTCCTCCTGGTCCCACTGGCCGACCTCGAGCATCGTCGGAACGGTAAGCGGCCGCGCCGCGAACCATTTGTCCACGGCCTGCAGCTGCCAGAAGTCCGTATAGGCGGGGTTCTCCATCACCTTGCGCACGAACGGCACCTGGTCGACGCGCCACTTGCGCGCGAAGTCGCCCGCGGAGCCTGCCTCGAGATAGGCCGTGTAATCGTCGCCCTGGCCACGCGCGATTGCGGCCTTCGCGTCGCCCTTGCCGGTGCTCATCTCGAGGAAATAGTCGAAGGAGGGGACGCGGAAGGCGCCGTTGTGGAAATCGTCGTCGCCCATCCACGTGTCGACCATCGGGCTTTCCGGCACCGCGGCCTTCAGCGCCGGATGCGGGTTGATCTCCGTCATCAGCGTCGTGAAGCCGAGGTAGGAGGAGCCGATCGTCCCGACGCGGCCGTTGGATTCGGGCACATGCTTCACCAGCCAGTCGATCGTGTCGTAGGCGTCGGTGCTCTCATCGATCCCGGTCTTGTTCAGCGGCCCCACGATCGGGCGCGTCAGCACCCATGTCCCCTGCGACCGGTGCATTCCGCGTATGTCCTGATAGACCCGGATGTAGCCATCGTTGACGAAGTCGGCGTCCATAGCCGGCAGTATGTCGACGATGCGCTGGCTGTCGTTGCGGTGGGTCGCGTCGTGAGCATCGTAGGGCGTGCGCGACAGCAGGATCGGGCCGTTGGTCGTGCCCTTCTTCATCACGACGACCGTGTAGAGCTTGGTTCCGTCACGCATCGGGATCATCACCTCGCGCCGGACGAAGTCGGCCCAGGGCATCACCTTGTCGTAGCTGGCGACGACGTCAGGCGTCATCGGCGTGACTGGCTGGGCCTGAGCGGCGGCGGGAAGTGCGAGGGAGAGGAGCGAGGCGGCGGTACGCAGGACGAGGCTGTTCATGGCTGCTTGCCTAGGGCCGCTCGCCCGTTGCGGCAACATGGACGGCCGTCGCTCGTTTGACCCGGGCGATGGCTGATGTCGCAACAGAAGGCTTGGTGCACGCGCTCGAGGCCGAGCGGCGGATCGAGCCGCGCAGCAACACTCGCTTGGCGTGGGAGGAGCTGCTGAAGGACGCGCGCGTGTGCACGCGCTGCGACCTCTACAAATTTGCGACTCAGACGGTGTTCGGCGAAGGCCCGCTCGACGCGAAGATTGTCTTCGTCGGAGAGCAGCCGGGCGACCAGGAGGATCTTGCCGGGCGCCCGTTCGTGGGGCCGGCGGGCGCGGTGTTCGACGCGGCGCTGGAGAAAGCGGGCATCGAACGCTCGGAGGTCTATGTCACCAACGCGGTCAAGCATTTCAAATTCATCCTGCGCGGCAAGCGGCGCATCCACAACAAGCCTGACGCCGGGCAGATCGAGGCGTGCCGCTGGTGGATCGAGCATGAGCGCGAGCTGATCAAACCGGCCGTGACGGTCGCCTTGGGAGCAACGGCGGCCCGATCGCTGGTCGGCAAGATCGTCACCATCTCCAAGGTGCGGGGTGAACCGCTGACGCTGGCCGACGGCAGCGAATGTTGGGTGACGGTGCACCCGAGCTCGATCCTCAGGGCTCCGGACGAGGAGGCGCGCAGAGAGGGGAAGAGGCTATTCCTGCGCGATCTCAAGTTGATCAAGGCGAGGGCCGAACAGCTGGCTCGCTAGCGGCCAGAATATTCTCCGCAGTGTTATTGCAAATGCGAACGCTTCGCATTAGCGGAACCGAACAAGCATAACAAACGGGGACAAACCTTATGCATCGCCACCTGCCCGTCGTCGTTCTGACGGGTCTTGCCCTCGCCGCAGCTGCTCCCGCCGCGGCCGAGGGAGCTCATTTCGGCTATGTCTATACGGCGGAGACCACCCAGCCCGGAGAGACCGAGGTCGAGCTTTGGGCGACCGACCGGCGGGGCAAGGGTGAGGGCCATTATGACGCGCAGGACTACCGGCTGGAAGTCGAGCGCGGGATCACCGACCGCTTCCAGATCGCGGGCTACGCCAATTTCGCGAGCCACCATATCCGCGGCCTCGACGGCGAATTCGATCCCGTGGACCGCGACTTCGCTTTCCAGGGCGTCTCCGCCGAGTTCATCTACCGCCTAGCCGATCCCTCGCACGACCGTTTCGGCTTCGCGCTCTATGCGGAGCCGGGCTGGTCACGCATTTCCAAGATCAAGGGAGAGAAAGCCGACGAGTTCGAGCTGGAACTCAAGGCCATCGTGCAGAAGAATTTTCTCAATGACCGGCTGGTCTGGGCGGGCAACCTCACGTTCGAGCCGGAATGGGAGCGAGAGCATGAGGAGGTGGCGCCCGGCGTGGTCGAGAGCGAGACCGAGAAGGAGTTGGCAATCGAGGCCACGACAGGCATCGCCTATCGCGTGGCGCCCCAGTGGTGGGTCGGAGTCGAAGGCCGCTACCACAGCGTCTATCCGGACTGGACCCATGGACTGCACCGCGAGAATTACGCGGTCTACGCCGGCCCGACGGTTCATTTCAGCGCCGGCGAGCTGGGAGTCACCGCGACCTGGATGCCGCAGCTCTTCGGCGCTCCCAATCGTCCCGGCTCCTCGCTCGAATTCGACGACCATGAACGGGGGGAGTTCCGGCTGAAGCTCAGCTACGAGTTCTGATCATCGGCGCTCGAGGAGCAGGGGAAGTCCGCCCTTAGGTCGCAAGGTCACCATTCCAGACACCTGCACATGCCGGCCCGGCGCCGGTCCGAAGCGCCAGCGGCTAAGCCAGATGGCGAGGATCGTCAGCGCCTCGGCCATCGCCAGGCGCGCTCCGACGCAGGTTCTCGGCCCGCCACCAAAGGGGATGTACTGGAAGCGATGGCGCTTGTCCTTCCGCCCCGCGGCGAAGCGCTCCGGATCGAAAACGTCGGGCTGATCCCAGAGCCTGCGGTGGCGATGGATGATCCAGGGCCAGATTGACACCAGGTCGCCGGGCTGGACCTCGTGCTCGCCGAGCATATCGGCCGCGACTGCCTCCCGGTCGAAGCGCGGGACGGGCGGGTAGAGCCGCAGCGATTCCTCCAGGATCGAACGCAGCAGCGGCAAGCGGTCGGGAAGGCCGGCGTCGATTCCAGCACTCAGGGCGGCTCCGGCCTCCTCCGCCACTCGTTGCTGAAGCTCCGGCTGCTCCGAGAGAAGATATAGCGTCCAGGTCGTCGTGTTCGCCGTCGTCTCATGCCCGGCTAGGTAGAAGGTCGCGGCATTGTCGACCGCCAGCTCCAGCGCCTCTTCTCTCGGGAAGCGGTCCATCAGCGCGCGGATTACATTGGTGACGAAATCCTCCGGCGCGCCGGGCGAGAGCCGCTCGCGCACCAGCGCCCCCAGCGTATGGCGCAGATATTGCTGACCACGGCGGCCACGTCGCCCTCGCGGCGTAAGCGGGATGAGCGGCATGTTCAGCAGCACCTGGATGCGCGCTTCGGCGACGCCCTCCATTGCATGCGTGATATGGTCCATCGCCTCGCGGCTGGTGAGTCGCCGGTCGCCGCTGAACAAAGCTTCCGAAATCACGGTCATGGTGGCCGTGGTCGCCTCGACCGCAATGTCGCGCATGCCCGGCTCCCAGGCAGCCGCCAAGCTCTCGCCGACCTTGGCAAAGATCGGGACGAGCGCATCGACGGCTGGCGGAGTGAAGCTCGCCGCGACGATCTTGCGCTGCGCTCGCCACAGCTCGCCGTCGGAGCTCAGGAGACCGCGGCCGATTGTCGGGGAGAGTATCCGCTTCACCAGCCGCGGCTTCTCGTAGTTCGCCGCATTGTCGAGCAGCACTCGCTGGACCCAGTCGGGCTTCAGCACCACGTGCACGCGGTGGCCGAGCACGACGCGGTTGATGTGCCACGCGTCGAACGCCAGCTGCGACCAGCCGTAGACGGCGGTGCGCGCGCGCTCTCCGAAGAAGCCGCGCCACGTGTGCACCGGCTTCGGCCGGCGCGGCGGGTGCGGCGGTATGAACAGCTTCGTCACTCTGCCGCGAGTAACGTTTCAGCACCTCCCAAGTCGACCGAAACCAAGCGGCTGACGCCCTTTTCGATCATCGTCACGCCGTAGAGGCGGTGCATCCGGCTCATCGTCACCGCATTGTGCGTGACGATCAGGTAGCGCGTGTCCGTCTCCTGGGTCATCCGGTCCAACAGCTCGCAGAAGCGCTCGACATTGGCGTCGTCGAGCGGAGCGTCGACCTCGTCGAGCACGCAGATCGGCGCCGGGTTGGTGAGGAACAAAGCGAAGATCAGCGCAACCGCGGTCAACGCCTGCTCGCCGCCCGACAGCAGCGTAAGCGTCGAGAGGCGCTTGCCGGGCGGCTGCGCCATGATCTCGAGGCCGGCTTCCAGCGGATCGTCGCTCTCGACCAGCGCCAGGTGCGCCTGGCCGCCGTCGAACAGCGTGGTGAACAGCCGCCGGAAGTGAGCGTCGACCTTCTCATAGGCTTCGAGGAGGCGAACGCGGCCTTCGCGGTTGAGATTCCCGATAGAACCACGCAGCCGGTTGATCGCCTGGGTCAGCTCTTCGGCTTCCTCGGCGCCCTTGGTCCGCGCCTGGTCGAGCTCGGCGAGCTCCTGTTCGGCCACGAGGTTCACCGGGCCGATCCGCTCGCGCTCCGCCGTCAGGCGTTCGAGCGTCCCGGCCTCTTCGTCGGCGTTCGGCACCTGCTCGCCGTCGAAGCCGAGCTTCTCGGGCAGCCGCTGCGGAACGCACTCGAACTTCTCGACGCAGGTGCGGGCGAACTCGGCGCTTCGCGCCTGCTGTGCTTCGGCCCGGGCAGCCGCGGCGGCGCGCTTTTCGCGAACGTCGGCGAAGCGCTCGTTCGCCGCTGAAACATCGTTCGAGGCGGCGACGACCGCTTCCTCGGCCTGGCGTTCGGCTGCGGTCGCCTCGCCGGTGCGGACCTGGCTTTCCGAGTTGGCGCGCTCCAGCTCGCTGATCGCGCGGTCGAGCTCCGCCGGCTGGCGCTCCAAATCGGTCCGCTCTGCGGCCTGGTGCTTCTGGCGCTCGATCGCCTGCGCCAGCCGCTGCTCGGCATCGGCCTGGCGCTTGCGCCACTCGGCCTGCTCGCGTCCGGCGGCGCTCAGCCGCTCGCGATCGGCGGCGGTTTCGCGCGCCTTGGTCGCAGCCTCGGCTCGCTTCTCGGCCACGGCGTTTGCGGCCGATGCAGCCGAAGCGCGCGCGCCCTCCAGCTCTTGTTCGAGTGCCGCAGGGTCGGGCAAAGCCGCGAGCGAGCGCTCGGCAGCGGCGACCGCTTCCGTCGCCGCTTCCAGCACTGGAGCAAGGTCGGCCTGTCGCTGTGCGTAGCCGGCGCGCTGCGATTCGATCCGTTCGAGGGTCGCCGCAGCGACGTCGCCCGCCCGGACGGCGTCGCGGGCGTCGCGCTCGGCCGCCAGCGCCGAATGACGCGCCTGCTCGGCCTCCGAGCGGCAGCGCTCCATCTCCGCAAGCGCAGCGTCGCGCCCGGCCTGCGCCTGCTCGACAGCCTGGCCGAGGCCCGGCAACTCCCGCGAAAGCTCGGCGAGGCGGTTCTGGCGCAGCAGCCGTTCGGCCGCCGCCGCGCCGACGCCGATCGCAACGAAGCCATCCCAGCGGCGCAGCGCGCCGTCGCGCGTGACGAGACGCTGGCCGACCGCGAGCGGATAGCCCGAGTCCTCCTCGACCACGGCAACCTGTCTCAACCGCCGCTCCAGCTCGGCCGGAGCGCTGACGTGATCGGCAAGGCATTCGACGCCCCCGGGGAGAGCCGGATCGCTCGAGAGCGCCTCGCTGCCTTGCCAGCGGCGAGGTCCGTCGCCACCGATCGTCGCATCCGCATCCTCGCCCAGCGCGGCTGCCAAGGCGCGCTCATAGCCGGGCTCGGCTGACAGGCTGGCCATGGCCGCGCCGCCGCCATGCTCCAGCGCTCGCGCCAGCGCGTCATGCTCCGATTTCGCTGCCGACAGCGCAGCGCGGGCGGAGGCGAGCGCTGTCTCCGCCGCGTCGCGCCGGTCGGCGGCGGCGGCGCGGCCTTGCTCGGCCTCCGTGCGCCGCTCCTCCGCCTCGGTAAGGGCGGTCGCTGCGGCCTTAGCCTTCGCCTCTGCCTCTTCGCGCGCAGCGACCTGCTCTACGCCGTCGCCGAGCGCCTCCAGCTGCTGCGCGAGCCTCGCGCGTTCCTGTTCGGTGCGCCCAAGCTGCGCCCGCGCCGCTTCAAGCGCGGCTTCGGCGACACGCCGCTCGGCCCTCATCGCGGCCTGCCGAGCAAGCAGCTCGGCAAGCGCCGCCTCAGCCTCGCGAGAGGCCGTTTCAGCGCTCGTCAGCTCGGTCGCCAGCCGTGCCGAATGTGCTTCCGCGTCATGCAGGCGTTGCTCGATCGAATGGCGCTCCTGCTCCAGCTGTTCGATCGCCCGCGCGGCATCGCCTTTCAGCGCTTCCTCGCGGGCAATGTCGCTGCCGAGCGCAGCATCGAGCCGATCCAGCTCGGCGAGGCGCCGCGCGACGGTGTCGCGGCGCGCGCGGGCCGCGGCAAGCTGATGCGCGAGCTCGTGCCCCTGTTCGCGCGCTTCGTTAAGGGCATTGCGCCGCTCGGCGAGCAGCGCATTGGCGCGCTCCTGCGCCGCCTGCGCTTCGCCGATCGCGGCTTGGATCTTTGCAACTTCCTCGCCTGCCGCGGCCGCTTCGGCACTAGCCAGCTCGGCGGCACGCTCAGCCTCGACCCAGCGCGCGTGCAGCAGCCGCGCTTCGACCGCGCGGATCTGCTCGCTGAGCTTGCGGTACCGCTCTGCCGCACGGGCCTGGCGGCGAAGCTGGGCGGCGCGCTGCTCCTGCTCGCCCAAAATTTCGCCAAGCCGCGTGAGATTGGCCTCCGCGGCCCTGAGCTTCTGCTCGGCGTCCTTGCGCCGCGCGTGGAGGCCCGAGATTCCCGCCGCTTCCTCGAGCAACAGTCGCCGCTCGACCGGCTTGGCGGCGATCACCGCGCCAATCTTGCCCTGGCTGACAAGCGCGGGGGAGTGGGCGCCGGTCACCGCATCCGCGAACAACAGCGACACGTCCTTCGCACGCACATCGCGTCCGTCGATCCGGTATGCCGAACCCGCGCCCCGCTCGATCCGGCGGGTGACCTCGCTTTCGCCGGCTGCGCCTTCGTCGTTCGCCGCGCGCTCGACGAGGATCGAGACCTCCGCGAAGTCGCGCGGGGGGCGCGTCGCCGTTCCGGCGAAGATCACGTCGTCCATGCCTCCGCCCCGCAGCGACTTGGGGCTGGACTCGCCCATCGCCCAGCGGATCGCCTCGAGGAGGTTGGACTTGCCGCAGCCGTTGGGTCCGACGACTCCAGTCAGCCCCGGCTCGATGCGCAGCTCGGCAGGCTCGACGAAGCTTTTGAAGCCGCTGAGCTTGAGCCGACGGATACGCAAACTGCCACCCCCTCCTAAAGCGCTACCCGCGTTCGCCGAGCGCAGAGCGAAGCGCCGGCTCGAGCTTGTCCCAGGTCGCCGTGTCCTTCACCAGCTGCCCGTTGATCACGAAGGTCGGAGTGCCCTGGAACTCCGGAAATTGAGTCGTGGCGTCGCTGTTCATCTGGACCAGCTGGTTGACCGAATTCTCGTTGGTCAAGCACTGGGTCGACTTCGCCTGCGGAATACCGCGAAGCGCGGCCCACTCCTGAAGCCCGGCGATCTTCGCGATAGCCAGGAATTGCTGA
>DASVXR010000321.1:0-2786 GCA_036392595.1 Sphingomicrobium sp. | reverse complement strand
TCGTCCAAGCCGCGCAAGGACAATGCCATCTACAGCCTTGCCCATGCGCTCGACAAAATCGAAGCCTATCGCTTCCAGCCCATGATGAACGAAACCACGCGCGCCTATTTCTCCGGCCGCGAGAAGCTGGAGAAGGGCCCGCTCGGCGATGCGATGCGGCGCTGGCTCGCGAATCCGAATGACGGCGAGGCCGCCGACTTCATCGAGGCGAGCGAGAGCGAAGTGGGCCTGACCCGGACGCGCTGCGTTCCGACCCGCCTGTTCGCCGGCCATGCGGACAATGCGCTCCCGCAGCTCGCGACCGCGATGATCAACTGCCGAATCTTCCCCGGCGTGGACCCCAATGCCACCAAGGCCGAGCTCGAGCGCGTCGTCGCCGACCCCGAGGTGAAGGTCACCCGCAACGACGACTATGTCGCGTCGCTGGCTTCGCCCCTGCGGCCGGACGTTACCGCTGCCTACACCCACGCGGTGCACGCGCTTCATCCGACCCAGCCCGTCTTCCCGGAGATGTCGACCGGTGCGAGCGACGCCCGGCCGTTCCGAGTAGCAGGGATCCCTGTCTACGGCGCCAACGGCGGCTGGACGGTGACCCCGATCGACAATCGCGCCCATGGCAAGGACGAGCGCCTGCCGGTCCAGTCCCTGTACGACAATGTCGTCCATTGGGAGATCATGCTTCGCGACCTTGCGGGGAAGTAGCAGCTGCTCTAACGCGGCAGTGAAAAGCCTTGCCAGATCAAGATATTAGCCAGAGGTTACCAATGAAGCGCGCCATTGCTTTCGTCCTTGCGGCCGCCCTTTCGGGCGCTGCCTTCGCGGCCACCGACCCGCGCACCGTGCCGAGCAAGCTGGAGCCCGCCTGGCAGGCGAAGACCCGCGAAGTTTTCAAGCAGGCGATCGAGATCCCGAGCGTGCACCACCGCGGCGAGGTCCCGCGCGTCGCCAAGCTCCTCGCCGACCAGTTCCGGGCGGCTGGAATTCCCGAGTCCGACATCCACATGATGCCCTACGAGGCGCTTCCCGGTGACAAGACGACGGCGCTGATCGTCCGCTGGCGCTCGCCGCACGCGACGAAGAAGCCTATGCTGATCCTCGGCCACATGGACGTGGTCGAGGCCAAGCGCGAGGACTGGAAGTTCGACCCGTTCGTCTTCCGCCAACAGGAGGGATATTTCCTCGGGCGCGGCAGCAGCGACATGAAGAACGGCGACGTGGCGACGACCATGGCGGCCGTGAAGCTGATGAGCGAAGGGTTCAAGCCGAACCGCGACATCATCTTTTTCTACAGCGGCGACGAGGAGACCAAGGGCCAGGGCGCGACTCTCGGCTCGACGCAATGGCGCAATCTCACGGACGCGGAGTTCGGCCTGAACGCCGATGGCGGCTGCGCATCCTACGATGAGCATTTCAAGCCTCTCGGCTGCCAGATCTCGATCGCCGAGAAGACCTTCCAGACCTATTTCTTCACCACTCACAACCCGGGCGGGCACAGCAGCCGGCCGCGTCCCGACAATGCGATCTACGATCTTGCCGATGCGCTGGAGAAGCTGCGCACGCACCGCTTCCAGCCGATGCTGAACCCGGCGAACCGCGGCTATTTCGAGCAGCGCGCGAAGGAAGAGGGCAACAGCCCGCTCGGGCAGGCGATGCGCGCCTGGCTGGCCAACCCGAACGACGGCGCCGCCGCCGATATCGTCGAAGCCAGCCCGATCGACGTCGGCCTAACGCGCACGCGCTGCGTGGCGACGATGCTCAAGGGCGGGCACGCTGACAACGCCCTGCCGCAGAGCGCTACGGCAACGGTCAATTGCCGGATCATGCCTGGCGTACAGCCGAAGGACGTGCAGGCTGAGCTGCAGCAGATGGCCGGACCGAAAGTCGAAGTCACGCCGGACCCCGGCTTCATCGGGGTGCCGACGCCTGCATCGCCGCTGCGGCCCGACGTGCTGAGCGCCGTCACCAAGGCCATCCACTCCGTGGTGGATCAAACGATGCCCGTCTATCCGGTCATGGCCGCCGGCGCGAGCGACGGCTCTTTCTTCCGAGCGAAGGGAATACCGGTCTACGACGTCGATGGCAGCTGGGGAATCTCGCCGCTGGACGACCGCGCGCACGGCCTGGACGAGCGCATCCCCGTGCGCGCGATGTACGACGACGTCGTCTACTGGCAGATGCTGATCCGCAGCCTGGCGGGCTGACGAAGTTCAGGCGGGAGCGAGTTCCCGCGCAGCCTTGAGCACCTCCTGTGCGTGGCCCGGCACCTTCACCTTGCGCCAGGCCTTGAGCACCCGGCCGTCCCCGCCGATCAGATAGGTCGCGCGCTCCATCCCCATGTACTTGCGGCCGTACATGGACTTCTGGACCCAGGTGCCGAACGCGTCCGAGATCCGCCCGTCCTCGTCGGAGATGAGCGGGACGGCGAGGCTGTACTTGCCGATGAACTTCTCGTGGCTCTTCATCGGGTCGCGGGAGACGCCGAGCACGTTCACTCGCGCTTTCTCGAACTCCCCAGCGAGCGCGGTAAAGTCCTGAGCCTCGCGAGTGCAGCCGGACGTATCGTCCTTGGGATAGAAATAGAGCACCAGCGGCTTGCCTGGCGCTGCGAGATTCGCGCTCGTCCCGTCGCTCGCCGTCACATTGAATGCCGGTGCCTTGTCGCCTTCCTCGATCATGTCACGCCTCTTGCTTGATGCTGTTCCAAAGCTCGGAGATGCTCTGCCGCGCCGAGTCATGCTCGGCAAGAAGCTCGTCCCAACTCGACGCACCGCAAGCTTCGGCAACCA
>DASVXR010000320.1:0-3813 GCA_036392595.1 Sphingomicrobium sp. | reverse complement strand
TTGAGCTCCTGGTTCTTGACGGCCTCGTTCATCGCGCGAGCTCCGTCAGCCGAACCGCGCCGAGCGCCCCGCGTACGGCATTGCCGACCATTCCAACGTGAGGCTTCACTCGGCAGAAGCCATCCAGCGCGCATTGGTGATTGTTCGAGTCCGAGCACATCGTCAGCGCGATCGGCCCTTCGACGGCCTCGACGATGTCGGCGAGGCTGATCTCCTGAGCCGCCTTGGCCAGCGCGAAGCCCCCACCCGCGCCGCGCACGCTGGAAAGGAGCCCGGATGCCGCGAGCTGCCCCATCAGCTTCTGGGCCGTGGGCAGGGGCACGCCTGTGTCGGCCGAAAGCTCTGTCGCGCTGAGCCTCGCGCCCTCAGGATAGCGGGCGGCGGCGGTCATCAGGACGACCGCATAATCGGCGAGATGGGTCAGGCGCATCGTCTAATTCGGAGCTCTGCACTCCGATTTAGGGGTTCGGGCCCCAAAACTCAACTCCGGAGAATTGCGTAACGGCCGCTGCTGGGACAGACGGGCGCCGTGCGCCTCTATCCGCTGTTTCGACCCCTGGCCTTCATGCTCGATGCAGAACGGGCGCACCGCGCGACCATTGCCGCCGTGAAACTGCTGCCTCCACGGCGCCCGCCCGACTTTCCCGCATCGCTTAGAACCACCGTTGCAGGACTGGAATTTCGAACCCCCGTCGGCCTGGCCGCGGGCTTCGACAAGGATGCCGAAGTCGCCGAGCAGATGCTGAGCTTCGGCTTCGGCTTCGTCGAGGTCGGCACCGTCACTCCGCGACCGCAGGAGGGAAATCCGAAGCCTCGGCTGTTTCGGCTGCGCGAGGATGCGGGAGTCATCAACCGTCTCGGCTTCAACAACCGCGGACAGCCGTCCGCCTATGGCCGGCTGATCGAATGCACGCACATGCACGGCGTGATCGGCGTCAACATCGGTGCGAACAAGGACAGCGCGGATCGAATTGCGGACTATGCTGCGGGTGTGCGCGCCATGAGCCCCGTTGCGCGGTACCTCACGATCAACATCAGCTCGCCCAACACGCCGGGCCTTCGCCAGCTGCAGGACGAAGGCGCGCTCAACGCCCTTCTCTCGGCGGTGAACGAGGCGCGACGGGCGAAGGGGCCGCCGATCTTCCTCAAGGTCGCGCCCGATCTCGGCGAGGGCGAGCCGGACCAGATCGTGCGCGTCGCGATGAACCATGGCGTGGACGCGATCATCGTCGCGAACACGACCGTCTCCCGGCCCCCGCTAAGCTCGCGGCACGCGGGCGAGCAGGGCGGATTGTCGGGCAAGCCATTGAAGCCGCTGGCGCTGAAGGCGCTGCGCGAGTTCCGCCAAGCGAGCGGCGGCGAGGTCCCGCTGATCGGCGTCGGCGGAATCGCGAATGCGGATGACGCATGGGAGCGCATCCGCGCCGGCGCGAGCCTCGTGCAGCTCTACACGGCGATGGTCTACGACGGCCCCGGCATCGCTCGTCGGATCGCTCATGGCCTGGCTGAGCGCCTGAAGCGCGAGGGCTTCGCGAACATTGCCGAGGCAGTCGGGACCGAGTAGCGCGCCTCGCATGCGTTTGCGTCTTCTCCCCCTCATTGCCGCACTGTTCGCCGCCTCGGCCGCTGCTGCTCCGGCACCAAGGCCAACCACGGCGCCCGGCATGGTCAGCGCGGCCGATCCCCGAGCTGCGGCCGCGGGCGTCGAGATCCTCCGCAAAGGCGGCACCGCCGCGGACGCGGCGTTCGCGACGCTGCTGGCGCTTAACGTGGTCGAGCCGCAAAGCTCCGGGATCGGTGGCGGCGGCTATCTCGTCTATTCCAGGCGCGGCGGGCCCCCGGTCACCTTCGACGGCCGCGAAAAGGCGCCGGCCGCTGCGACGCCCAGCTGGTTTCTGGAGAACGGCCAGCCAATGCCGTTCGAGGAGGCGCAGCCGGGCGGCAAGAGCGTCGGAGTGCCGGGCAATATCCGCATGATGGCGCTTGCTCACCAGCGGTACGGCAAGCTCCCGTGGGCGGCGCTCTTCCAGCCGGCAATTCGGCTCGCCCGCGACGGCTTTAAGGTCACTCCGCGGCTCTACAATTCACTCCTCAAATATCCGGCGACGGGCGCTCTGTCGGCCGAGGCGCGGGCGATTTTTTACCAAGCCGACGGCCAGCCCAAACCCGTCGGCACGCTGGTCAAAAACCCGGCGTTCGCCGCGTTCCTGGGCAAGCTCGCCCGGCTCGGGCCAGACAGTTTCTATGTCGGTCCCAACGCTCAGGCGATCGCTGAGACGGTCAGCCGAGCGGCTCACAATCCTGCGCCCATGACGACCGGCGACATCGCCGCCTATGACGCCAAGCCACGGTCGCCGGTGTGCGGCACCTATCGCGTGTACCGCATCTGCGGCATGGGTCCCTCGTCGTCCGGCGGCTTCACCGTGTTCGCGACGCTGAAGCAGCTCGAGCGCTTCGACCTGTCGGCGCTCGGGCCGCGCTCGCCGACAGCCTGGCACCTGATCGCCGAGTCCGAGCGGCTCGCCTACGCTGACCGCGACAAG
Organism: Sphingomicrobium sp.; assembly: GCA_036392595.1. Lineage (GTDB taxonomy): Bacteria > Pseudomonadota > Alphaproteobacteria > Sphingomonadales > Sphingomonadaceae > Sphingomicrobium. The sequence goes on along the minus strand of DASVXR010000320.1, from coordinate 1,270 downwards.
TATCTCGCCGATGAAGACTTCGTGCGCGTGCCCCTGCCCGCGCTGATCGACCCGGCATATCTCGTCCGCCGCTCCGCCCTGATTTCGCCGACCGCCACCATGGCGATGGTCCGCCCGGGCGCGGTCTCCCGTACGGAGATCACCTGCACTCCCGCTCCCCAGCCGGAGCGTGGCACTTCGCATTTCGTCGCCGTTGACCGCTGGGGCGACGTGGCGTCGGAAACCTCGACGATCGAAAGCTCCTTCGGCTCGGGGCTGATGGTGAACGGCTATTATCTGAACAACGAGCTCACGGACTTCAGCTTCGTGCCCGTAAAGGACGGCTGCCCAGTCGCAAATCGCATCGAAGGCGGGAAGAGACCGCGCAGCTCGATGAGTCCGACGATCGTCTACGGACCCGACGGGCGCGTCGTGCTGGCGGTCGGAGCCGCCGGCGGCTCGACCATCCCGGCGCAGGTGATCAAGACGATCATTGGAGTGCTCGACTTTCACTTGTCGCCGCAGGAAGCGATCGCGCTCCCAATGATCTACGCGCCTTCGGACACCGTCTTCGTCGAAAGCGGCACCTTCCTCGAAGCGATGATCCCGCAGCTGCAGGCGCTCGGCCACGCCGACGTGAAGACCCAGCCCCCGGGGACGTTCAAGGCGAACGCCATCGAACGAATCAAGGGACGATGGGTCGGGGGAGCCGATCCGCGCAGCGAAGGCGCTGTGGCTACTGAATAGGGGGGAGCTTGGCTCGGCAGCTCGAACGCTTCGATAACCTCGTCTCGCTCTTCCTGACTCGGGCACAGGAGAAGGGCGACGAGCCTTTCCTCTGGGCCAAGCGCGAAGGCGCGTGGCGTCCGATCAGCTGGACCGAGGCCGCCCGGCAGGTTGCGGCGCTGGCCACATCGCTGAAGCGCATCGGGCTCCAGCACGGCGACCGCGTCTGCCTGGTCAGCGAGAACCGGCCCGAGTGGCTGATCGCCGACCTTGGGATCATGGCGGCCGGCTGCATCACCGTTCCGACCTACACCACCAACACGATGCGCGATCATGCGCACATCCTCGGCAATTCAGGCGCGCGAGCGGTGATCGTCTCGACGCAGAAGCTCGCTCGCAACCTCGTTCCCGCGGTGCTCACGTCGAGCGATTGCCACCACATCATCGGGATTGAGGATATTCGGGCCGGGCAGCTCCCGGACTGGGTGAGCGAGCACCGCTGGTCCGAGCTCACGGGCGACGGCGATGTCTCGGCCCTGCGGGACGCGATGGCGAAGGTCGGCCG
>DASVXR010000319.1:0-4380 GCA_036392595.1 Sphingomicrobium sp. | reverse complement strand
GACCCATCTGACCGAGGTCGATGAAGGCGACGAACTCATTGAGGACCATCTTCGTCCCGAACAGGCCGCCGGCCGTCAGCGCCTCGTTCCACGGAATTCCGATCAGGAACATGACCGGCGCGAATATGTAACCGACCAGCCGCTGGAAGGTGAGGTCGGGAATGCCGACCCAGTTGCCGAGGCCGCCGAGTAACCCATTGGCGAGCGCGACGAGCGCGACGAAGGCCAGAACCATCGCCCCCACCGCAACTGCAAGCTTGACGCCGGTCTGCGCGCCCTGGGCCGCAGCCATGATGATGTTGGCCGGCTTCACGCCCTCCTCGAAAGTCTCGGCGACGTCGACCTTCGCATCCTCGACTGCATCACTGTCCTCCGGATCGTCGGGCATGATCATCTTGGCCATCAGGATGCCGCCGGGGGCGGACATGAAAGCGGCGGCTAGCAGATACGGCAGGTAGCTCGCTCCGAGCAGGCTCGCGTAGGCGGCGAGGATGGTCCCGGCGACACCCGACATCCCCACGCACATCACGGTGAACAGCCGCGAAGGCGGAAGCGCGGCGAGATAGGGCCGCACCACGAGCGGCGATTCGGACTGGCCGACGAAGATGTTCGCCGCGGCCGAAAGGGATTCCACGCGGCTGATGCCGGTGACCCAGCCGATCGCTCCGCCGACCCAGCGGACGATCCGCTGCATGATGCCGAGATAATAAAGAATCGCCACCAGGCTCGCGAAGAAGATGATCACCGGCAGAGCGGCGATCGCGAAGCTGTGCGCCAGCGGATTGGCCTCGCTCGGCCCGAACAGGAACTCGGTGCCCTTCGTCGCATAGCCGAGCAGGTTCGAGACCCCTGCGGATAGCGACTGGATTCCTGCCCGCCCCCAGCTCGTCCACAGCACCAGCCAGGCGACGAACGCCTGCAGCGCGAACGCCGCCCCCACCACGCGCAGCCGGATCGCCTTCCGGTTGGTCGACAGCATGAAAGCGATGCCGAGAATGACGATGATCCCGGCAACGCCGAGCAGCTTTTGATTCACGTTGGAGCCCCTCCCCCGGGCCTTACCAGACCATTCCCTGCGTAGCGGCTGCGGCGGCTTCGTCCAGTAGCTCGAGCGCTTCTTCCGGGGATTGCGCGACGAGCAGCTGCCGCCGGCGCTGGGCCGACATGAAACCGCTCTCCGTCGCATGGTCGATGAACTCGATGAGCCTGTCCCAATAGCCTTCGACGTTGAGCAGGCAGAACGGCTTCTTGTGATAGCCGAGCGCGTTCCAGCTCCACGCCTCGAACATTTCGTCGAGCGTGCCGATTCCGCCGGGAAGGCAGAGGAAGGCGTGGGCCAGATCGGTCATCTTCGCCTTGCGCTCGTGCATGTTGCTGACGGTGTGGAGCTCGGTGAGGCTGGGATGCGCGACCTCAATGTCGACGAGCGCCTGCGGAATGACTCCGTAAACGCGGCCGCCGAGCTCGAGCACGCTGTCGGCTATCAGGCCCATGAGCCCGAGCCGACCGCCGCCATAGACCAGGTCGACGCCGCGGCCGACCATCGCCTTCGCCGTTGCGCGGGTCGCATCCGCGAAGACTGGCAGGCTGCCCGGCGCGGAGCCGCAATAGACAGCAACGGTCTTCAAATTGTTCACAGCGCGACGACTTGCCTGAGGTCGGCTTCGGGTCGCGCCCCGAAGTGCGAGATGATCTCGGCGGCGGCAAGCGAACCGGCGTGGAGGCAATCTCCAAGCGCGCGTCCGCGGCAGCGAGCCACGAGAAAGCCCGCCGCAAACAGGTCTCCCGCGCCGGTCGTATCCACGACTTTGCGGACCGGCGCGGCTGCTGTTTCGACGCGCTGACCGCCTTCGACGGCAACCGATCCGTCGGCGCCGCGCGTGACGACGAGCGTCCGCACCTTGCTCGAAAGACTTTCGAGGCAATCCGTCAGATCAGAGCAGCCGGTGAGGTGCCGAACCTCATGTTCGTTGCCGAACAGCATATCCACGAGGCCTGCGTCGATCATGCCCACGACGCCCTCGCGGCGATTGCCGATGAGCAGGCTCTCGGACAGCGTGAAGGCGACCGTTCGCCCGGCCGAATGCGCGATGCGAGCCGCCTCGAGCATCGCCGCGCGCGGCCGCTCGGGGCCCCACAGATAGCCTTCGAGGAAGGTGATCGACGCGGCTTGCACCAGCTCCGCCTCGAGCGCGGCGGGCGTCAGCTCATAGCTCGCCCCGGCGCAGGTGCTCATCGTCCGCTGGGCATCCGGAGTGACGAGGATCAGGCCGCGCCCTGTCGGCGGCGGAGGCTGGAGCGGCGGCGTAGCAAAATGCACCCCGAGCGAGAGCATGTCGTGGGCGAAGATGGCGCCGAGCTGGTCGTCGGCGGTCTGACCGATGAAGCCGGCGCGCGCGCCGAGCGCCGCGATTCCCGCCATGGTGTTCGCCGCCGAGCCGCCGCTCGTTTCGCGCGCCGGGCCCATGGCCGCGTAGAGCTCATCGGCCTGCTCGGCCGAGAGCAGCTGCATTCCACCTTTCAGAATCCCGCGCGCGCGCAGGAAGTCGTCGTCCGTCGTGGCGATCACGTCCACGATCGCGTCGCCGATCGCAAGCACATCGAGCTGGGGTGAAGTCACGGGACGCGTGGCTAGCCGTGCGGCGCTCGTTCGGTCAACGGCGGCTTGCGCGCCGCGAACCAGCCGCTACGCCTTCGCCCATGAACGACCAGGTACGAGCCTCCCCTATCCCGCCATCGCTCTTCGCTTTCTCAGTCTTCTACGGCGGCATGGTGTGCCTCGCCGGAGTGCTGGGCAACAAGCAGGTCGCGCTTGGCCCGCTCGCGGTCGAGGCCGGCATTTTCGCCTTCCTGCTGCTCGTCATAACCTCGAGCGCGGTCGCCGAGCTCCATGGCCGCGAGACGGCGAAGCGCCTGGTGCTGCTCGGCTTCGTGCCGCTGATTACCTCGGTGCTGCTCAGCCTCGTCGTGCTTTCGGTCCCACCGTCGCCGGACATGGACCCGGAGCGGCTGAAGGCCTTCAACACGATGATGAGCGGGACGCCGCGAATCTGGGTCGGCGGGATCACCGCTTACGGAGTTTCGACCTTCCTCAACGTCACCATCTTCAGCCGCCTCAAGGCGCGCGAAGGAGCACGGCTCCTGTGGCTGCGCTCGGCGATCGCGAGCATGCTCTCGCAGGTCGTCGACACGCTCATCTTCATCACCATCGCCTTCTACGGCGTCTTCCCGATCGGCGAGCTGATCCTGGGCCAGATGCTCGCGAAGGTCGTCCTCTCGGCCGTGCTCGTCCCGCCGCTCGTCTACATGTTCGTCGGCCTCGGCCGCCGTCTGGATGCGAGGGGATAAAAGAGGCGGTGCGACTGACAACCGTGTCCAAAAGGCAACGCTTAAACGGATTCTGACGGCGGCTGTTAACGGCTGTCACACAACTGCCGTTTGGCGGCTATAGCCACCGGCATCCTCAAAAAACCAATTAGTTCAGCCGGGGGGTTGTTCCGTGAAAAAATTTGCGTTGCTCATTTCGACGACGGCCGTTCTCATGCCTGCGACGGCCTTCGCCCAGTCGACCGGTACTGTGACGACCGAAGAACAGATCGTCATCACCGGTGCCAGGACCCGCAATGTCGCGGGCATGCAGGCGCCTGACACGACGAAGGCCAAGGCGACGATCACCAAGGAGCTGATCGACCGCCAGCAGTCCGGTCAGACGATCCTCAACGTCATCAACCTGGTCCCGGGGGTGAACTTCACCAACTCCGACCCGTACGGCAGCTCCGGCGGCAACATCCGGATCCGCGGCTTCGACGGCAACCGGATCAGCCTCACGTTCGACGGCGTCCCGCTCAACGACAGCGGCAATTATGCGATCTTCTCGAACCAGCAGCTCGACCCCGAGCTCATCGAGCAGGTCAACGTCGGCCTTGGAGTCACCGATGTCGACTCCCCGACCGCCTCGGCCGCGGGCGGCACCGTCAACTACCGCACGATCATTCCGTCGAACGACATGGGCGCGAGGCTTTCGGGATCGCTCGGCGATTTCAACTATTGGCGCGCATTCGCCATGTTCAACACCGGCCAGCTGACTTCCATGGGCACCAAGGCCTGGATCGCGGGCAGTCACGCGGAGAACGACAAGTTCAAGGGCCCCGGCAAGATCAACAAGTACCAGTTCAATGCCCGGGTGTACCAGCCGCTCGGCTCGAGCGGCGACTTCATCTCGCTCGCGGGCCACTACAATCGGAACCGCAACAACTTCTACCGGAACCCGCAGCTGACCAACCTCCGCGACGCGCTTGGCGTTGCGGAGATTCCGGCCATTTCGGCGAACGGCTCCGCCAACCCTGTTCCTACCGCGGCCAGCCCGTTCGAAATCGGCTT
>DASVXR010000318.1:0-3867 GCA_036392595.1 Sphingomicrobium sp. | reverse complement strand
GAGGCATGCAGCCCTTGGACATCAGGCCCGGCGGGCAGCCGCCGACGCCGAAACCGCGCACGTCGTTGAAGCGGTTGTTCGCCTCACGCGCGCCGATCAGGCGATCGTTGCGGAAATTTTCGTTCCGGACGACTCGCTCCGGGCGCTGCTCGTTGCGCGCCGCCAAGCGGTTCTCGACCTGCTGCGGCCGGTGGAACTGCTGACGCTCCGCAGCGCGCACATTGCCGCGCTCGACGTTGCCGCGACGCTCAAAGCCGCGCGCCTGCGCGTGCTCGACACGGTTGGTCCGCTGAACCTGCGCAATGCCGCGGCCATGTCCGCCGCGCTCGGCAGTCGCGAAGCGCGCTCCATGGCCCGAGCGCTGCACCTGGGCATTCGCTCGTCCGTGGCCGCCGCCGCCGAAGCTTGCGAAGCGCGGACCATGTTCGGCGCGCTGCTGCATGGCAAAGCCGCCGAAGTGCCCGCCGCCTCCGCCGTGGCGCTCGAAGGACTGCCGCTGGACGGCGAATCCGCCGCCTCCGCCGTGGCCGCGACCTCCGCCGCCGCCGCCCATGAACGCGGCGGCGCGACCGCCGCCACCGTGGCCGCCGCCACTACCATGCTCAACGGCCGCGGCCTGGACGCGATTGCCGTCGCCACCGCCGTGGCCGCCACCCGGCTTTGCTGCCGCGGGGACCGAGATCGCCAAGGCGGCGACGCCCGCAGCGAGAAACAGCCTGGTCATCGAATCTCTCCTTTCGAACGGCCAAAACGGCCCATCAGCCGCGCCGTTCCACTTTCTGGCCGTAAAGGGAGGGCTTCTACCGCACTGGCCTGAACCTGAAATTTCTTTGTTGTTCAGATAGTTGCGGCGAAGATGAACGTCAGCCGGCGCTGTCCTCCACCCAGTCGGTCCGGAGCCGCTTGACGCACAGGGACATGAGCAGCGCCGCGAGGATGTAGAAGCTGGTGCAGCCGACCGCGGCATAGCGCAGCGCCTCCGCGCCGTAGCTGTGCTTGAGCGCGTCCGACAGCGCGCCGATCAGGTAGGGGCCAACCCCGAGCCCGATGAGATTGTTGATCAGCAGGAAACTGGCCGAGGCCGTCGACCGCATGCGCTGGGGCACGAGGTGCTGAACGGCGGTGACCACCGGCCCGAGCCAGAGGATATTGAGTGCATTGGGGATCAGAAGGAATAGCCAGGCGAGGACCAGGTTGGGCGCGAGCAGGCCGATGGCGAAGGTCGGAGCCGTGATGAGCCAGGCGATCGCCGGCAGCTTCGCATACCAGCCCCGGTCGGCATGCCCCAGCCGGTCGGCGAGCCATCCCCCCGCGAACACCCCGGTGCAGCCGCCGATGAACACCACCGATGCGAGGAACTGGCCGCGGGCGATGAGGCCCATGCCGAAGCTCCGCTCGAGCACCGACGGCGTCCAGACCGCGAGACCGTAGCCGCAAAGCGAGCTCGAGGAAGCCGCGAAGGCGAGCAGCCAGAACACCGGCTTCTTCGCAAGCATCGGGAACACTTGGCTGACGGGCGCGGCGGTCGCGACATGCGTTCGCGCCGGATCGCGCACGACGATGAGCAGGATCGGGGCGAGGACGACGCCCGCAATGCCCATGGTGAAGAAGGCGGCGCGCCAGCTGATCGCATGGGCGATATAGGCGCCGAGCAGAGTGCCCAGGGACAGCCCGATCGGCACCCCGAGCGAGAAGATGGCCAGCGCGCGGGCCCGGCGGCGCGGCTCGAAGTAATCGGCGATGAGGGCATAGGACGGCGCGACCCCGCCGGCTTCGCCAACGCCCACTCCCATCCGGAAGGCGAAGAATTGCCAGAAGGAAACGGCGGTGCCGCAAAGGCCGGTGAACGCGCTCCAAATCGCAACGGCAGCGGCGATGACTCGGCTGCGGCTGGTCCGGTCGGCGAGATAGGCGAAGGGGATTCCGAGCAGCGAGTAGAGGATTGCGAACGGCGGACCGCTCAAGAGGCCGAACTGCCGGTCGGTGAAATGCAGCTCCGCGATGATCGGCCCGGCAAGAATCCCGAGAATCTGCCGGTCGAGATAGTTGAGGATGTAGGCGACCAGCAGCAGCGCGAGGACGAGCGAGGCGTTTCTTGCGGGCTGGCCCGCGCTCCTCGTCACTTGAGCTTCCCGAGCAGCCGGACGAGGCGGTCGACGTCCTCAGCGTCCTGGTAGATTCCGAAGCCGATCCGCAGCACCTCGCCGCGCACGTCGGTGATGCACTTCCGGCTCTTCAGCTCATTGTACCAGTGCTGGGCGTCCGGGCTGCGGAAGGCGAGAAAGCGGGCGTGCGGCTTGCCGTCGAGTGGATTGAGCAGCTCGGCGCCGTTCAGCGGAGTGGTCACGATGGACGCCAACAACTGCTCCTGGAGAGCGGCGACGTGTGCGGAGATCCGCTCGGTCGTGAGGCCGTTTTCCGCCAGCATCCGCCGCACTGCGGTGAAACGGTAGAGCGCAGAGGGATCGAAGGTCGCGCCGAGGAAGCGGCTCGCGTCCTTCGCATAGCCGACGCTTCCCGGCGGCAGGCTTAGGTCCTCGAACTCGGCGAACCAGCCGGTGAGCGGGGGACGCGGGCCGAAGCTGCGCGGCGCATGGAGGAAGGCGCAACCCTCGCCGGACATCGCGTACTTGTATCCGCCGCCTAGATAGAAGGCCGCCTGGGCTGCCCTCCCTCCGAAGGGCCGGTCCAGAGCCATGAAGGCGTGGTAGCCGTCGATCACCACCCATGGCCCTTCCGGACGGCCCGAGGCAGCCAGAGCTTCGACCTGGTCGAAGATCAGCCCGCTCCCGAACATCACATGGCTGACCAGGATGAAGTCGTGAGCGCCGCTTTGGGCAGCTTCGAGGAAGCGCTCGGAAAAGCTGTCGAACGGCTCGGTCGCGATCCGGTCGACCGCGACCCAACCTTCCTCTTCCCATCGCGCGAGCTGCCGGCGCGCACTGTGGAACTCTCCGTCCGTGGTGAGCAGCTTCAGCGGCCCCGGTGACCGCCTTGGAGCCGCAGTCACAAGGCGAATGAGGAAGTCGTGCGTGTTCGACGAGAAGACCACCGCGTCCGCGTCGCCGCTGCCGAGCTCGGTCGCCACCTCGGCCTGAGCCTCGGGCCAGACCTCGTCCATCACCTTGCCCCACTTGCGGTCGGCGAGGCGCGCGGCGTCGTTCCACGCCTGCACCTGGCCGTCGAAGCTGGCGTCGGGCCAGAGATGATGACTGTGCGCGGCGAAGTGCAGCCGATCGGGATCGGCGCCGAGGCTCCGCGAGAACAGCTCTTTGAAATTCAAAGATCGGTCCTCAGCGCCCAAAGCTCCGGGAAGATGCGCTTGTCGAGCGTGGACCTGAGGTAGGGCGCGCCGGCCGAGCCGCCCGTCCCCTTCTTGTTGCCGATGATCCGCTCGACGGTCAGCACATGCTTGTGCCGCCAGGCGGCGAGCGCGTCGTCGATATCGACCAACTTCTCCGCCAGCTCGTAAAGCTCGAACCAGCGCTCCTCGTCGCGATATACTTCGAGCCACGCCGCCGCGACCGCCTCGACGGAGCGGTCGCCCAGGTCGAAGCCCGCCCGCTCCAGCGCTCCGTGCGACGCCTCGCGCAGGCTCGGCTCCGTCAGCGCCTGCTGAAGCGCTGCGCGGGCCGGGCTGCCTTCGTCATATTGGGTGAGAAAGTTGGGCTCCTTGAGGCCGAGGCGGAACTCGATTTCCCGGAACTGCTCCGACTGAAAGCCGGAGGACGTGCCGAGCACGTTGCGGAATTTGAGATAATCGACGGGAGTGAGGGTCGAGAGCACGTCCCAGGACAGGGTCATGACGGCCTGGATGCGGCTGATGCGCGCCATCGCCTTGTAAGCTTCGGCGAAGCGATCCTCCTG
>DASVXR010000317.1:0-9208 GCA_036392595.1 Sphingomicrobium sp. | reverse complement strand
CGTGTGTCACCCTCGTCGGCCTCCGTGCCGAGAGCGAGGAACCGCCCTGGGCGCGCCCCAGGGTGACAAAGTGGAAGAAGTGGAAGCACTCAGGGTTGCACCCGGTCAGGGTGACGCCCGGTGCGTCAGTTTCCGAACAGCTCGCCGAAATCGAACACCGCCGCGTTGATGGCGATGGCGAAGAAGAGGATGCCGAGGAGCGCGAGCCGGATCTCCCACTCGCGCGACGTCCACCAGGCGTTCCTCGCCAGCTGCTCCTCCTGCACCTGCAGCGGATCGCGCCGGATTCGCGACGGGCGCGCCGGCGGGTTGAGGTCGACGGTCTTCCTTCGAATCTTCGACTGCTTGATCACGGCCAACGGAATAAACCGACATCGTTAGCGTCTGGTTAGTGCCTCGAGCCACCGAGCGCAGGAGAGCGATTGCGCAGCAATCGCGAACCAGCGCGGAGAGCTGGCGAGAGCCGGCCGACGGGTCGCGGAGCGAACCCGATCGACGTCACGCGATTTACTCGCGTGACGGCTGCCGCCGCCGAGATAAACCCGGCCTGCGCCGGAACATTCCGCTCCCGTTCTTGTTGGGTAGGTATCGCCGGCACCCAGCACTTAGCGCGCCGGCGGCTGAGAGACTGTCAGTCGCGCTCCCGCTATCGACGGAGCGCATTGCATGAAAATCTCCAGGGACGCCGCGCTTGCGCGCATGGGGCGCGAGTGCGCCGAGCAGACTCGGTCCTCCACCGCCTCGATCGAGGAATCGACCGATCATGTGCTGAAATCGAAGGCCGCGGTCCAGCGGTCGCTCGAGCTCCTCCGGGACACGGCGACTCGGGCCCGATACTAATCCAGTTAGCTGACGCCTCGAAGGCGGACGCTATATCGACTCGATGCCGAACGACGATGACCCCGCGCAGCGGGCGCGTTTGTGCCGCATTGAAGCGATCAAGAGTTCCGATCCGGCCGCTGCCCAGCTGCTCCGGAAGCTCGCTCGGGAATATGAGGAGCAGGCGGCCCGCCGCCTCGCCGTCGCCGACCCGCCGAAATAGCTGACCTTCGGCCCTAGTTTCCTGCCGGTGCCGGCTGCTGGGCGGCGGCTTTCGCCCTTGCCGCCTTCTCCGCCTCCTCCGCCTCGCGCCGCGCCTTGGCTTCCTTGTAGAGCTGGTACTCGCTGGGCTGCGGGTCGGTGACGAACATGCTTCCGATCTCCTGGCCCTTGGCCAGCCGCTCGGCCATCTCCGCCGCCGTCGCCGCGGCGCCCAGTAGGTTGATCATCGGAGCATCCATGCAGGGTGCTGGGCCGACGACCTCGCAGCTATGGTCCTTCATCTTGTTCGGCGGCTTGGGCCGGCCCGCCAGCGCCTGCTTCTTCGCCCGCCGGGCGGCGAGCACGTCGGGGTCGATCCGGTACCCGTTGGGCCGCTCGGCGCAGATGACGATCTCGCTGGCCTTGGCGTCGGGAGTCTGCGGCGAGCAGGCTTCGGCGCTGCTCTTCACCGGCGCCTTGGCTTGCGGCTCCGGCGGCCCGGCCGCGGCCTGGGCGGCGAGCAGCAATGCGACGGGAAGTCCGGCGAGCATCTACGCATCCTCTGCGCCGACGCCTTGCGGCGCAATGAATATCTGGGATCAGGCGCTGGCGCGCTTGCGGCCGCGGCCCTTGCGCGAGAGGAGGACCGCTTCCTGCTTCCGCCGCAGCCGCTCCTGGACCTCGGGCGTCGCGTCGCCGGCGTCCGCGTTGCAGCGGACATGGCAGAGGCAGAGGTTCTCGATGCCCTGCCCGTCCGGCCCGATCTGCTGGACCGACGGAGCCTGGTCGTGGCCGCTGGTCAGGTCGAAGCGCATCGGCCGGCGACAGCGGCGGCAATTGTCGCCGTCGCGCTCGCGCAGCGTCCGCAACTGCTGCTCGAGCTGCCGCTTCCGTTTCCAGGGGTTGAGATAGATGACGATCGAACTGCCGCTCATGGGGGCGATGATAACGCAAAATCCGTTTCCGAAAAATTACGCAACAACGGAAGGCCTCGTGCGTTCAGTTCGGGTCCGAAACGGACATCTCGAGAAGGAGCAACCCATGCGAGCTGTGTTGCTTGCCGCGGCAGCCTCGATCGCCGCCATCACTTCGCCTTTCGCGCCCGTCCAGGCGCAGCAATTCGTCTCCGGCCAGCGGATCAGCTGGGGCCCGGGCACTCCGGCCGGGCCAGTCATCGCGCAGCCGAGCTTCCGCGACGGCTGCTTCGACCGTCTCCGCCACCATGACGGAGCCGATCGCGACGGCCGCCACCGGCGCGACCGGGTCCGCTGCGACACCAGCGTGGTGATGGACTATTATGGCGGCGAATGGGCGCTCTACAACAACCGGAGCTGGGAGCCCAACAGCTACAACGACTGGTGGCACGACAACCCCGGTCGCGCCTATCCAGCCTGGATGCGGCACAATGAGCATTGCGACCGCATGTGGTGGAGCGGCGATACTTTGATCTGCTAGGCCGCCGCTCTCAGCGGGTCCGGTTCATCTCGCGCTGGGCTTCCTGGAACCAGCCTTTCTCGGCGGTGCCGAGCTCGCGCGCGGCGACCTGCTGCTTCTGAGGCTCCGGCCGGCCGCCCGGCCAGGCGGTGACGATGATGCCGACGGCGATGAGCAGCAGGGCGCCGAAGAGCACCAGGAACGGGAGAGTGCTAAGCGAGAACCGCGGGGCTTCCGGCTGCGTCCGGGGCCGCATCTTCTCGCCCCGAGAATGGCGCGCGGTTCGGCGGCGAGCGAGCGCCCCGATATATTCATCGGGCCGAGTCCAGGGCTCCTTGCCCGACGCCAGTTCGCCCTTGTCCTTCACGGGCCGAACCTGCGCCCGTTGCATCGGCTTTTCAATAACTTCGGGAAGCGGCGCGGCTCGAATTTCAACCGGTTTGCGACGCTTTCTTCGGCGGCACCTTCAGTTCGGCGAGACTCTTCGCCCCGCACTCGACCGTGACGCTTTCCACCGCAGAGCTGTTGGGGATCGTGGCCGTCACGTCCCACCAATTGTCGGGTGCGCCGTAGCCCGTCCCGTTCTGGGCGACGGTCGGCGCGATCCGGGCAGTCGTTCCGGTCACTGAGGCTTCGCCGAGGAGAGCCTGGTAGCGCGGATCCTCTCGGTAGGCCTTGCCCTTGACGACGATATTGCCGCCCTTGTCGCGAGACGCGCTCCATTCCTTCGTCTCATTGTCCTTGAAGAAGCAATATTTGGGTTTGGGCTGCTGCGCTGCGGCGGTGTTGGTTACGTTCGCGGCCGCATTGTCGGCTGCCTGGTTGCAGCCCGCCACGAACGCGGCGGCGAGGACGATCGATTGACGCATGACTTACCCCCTTCGGCCCGCATCAAGGCAGAAGGCGGCAGGCGGTTCAAGCCCGGGCTTCAGTCGTCGAGCGGCGCTCCGCTCTCTTCCTGCTCGAACAGGTCCGCGACCACGTCGCCGCGCGCAGTGAGGCGCACCTGGTTGCCCTCGACCTCGGCAATCAGGCCGCGAGGGATGTAATGGTGATGGTCTTCATGCGCCACGCCGCTGTCGGCGCGGATCAGCTTGATCCGGTTGCCTTCCACGCGGTCCACCGTGCCGATGTGAACGCCGTCGGCGCCGATCACTTCCATATGCTCGCGAATATCTTCGAAACCGCTCATCAGGAACCTCCTGCTCTCCGGTTTGCTCGTCAACGCTTCGCCCGCGCCGCAGGCTCGCGCCGCGGCCAAGCGCCTACGCCTGTTTCAGTCACGAGTCACCGGCGCCGGGTTGAGCCGTTAACCAGCCGCGCCTAAAGCCGCGCACTTATGGCTGATGTCCGCACAACCACGCTTCCTGACGCCCAAACGGCACCGGAAGCCCCGCCCTCCCCCACTCACGTGGCAACCCGGCGCGAGGACTATCGCCCGCCCGACTGGCTGGTGCCGGAGATCTCGCTCGAGTTCGATCTCGATACGGAGAAGACGCAAGTGCGCGCGCTCCTCGAAGTCGTGCGCAACGGCGAGCACGACCGTCCGCTGCGGCTCGACGGTGACGGCCTCACTCTCCTTTCCGTGAAGCTCGACGGCTCCGGCGCTGAATATCGGATGGAAGGAACGCAGCTGGTGATCGACGTCCGCGGCGATCGCGCGACCGTCGAGACGCAGGTCGAGATTAGTCCGGCGGCGAACACCAAGCTGATGGGCCTCTACGCCTCGGGCGGAATGCTCTGCACCCAGTGCGAGGCGGAAGGATTCCGCCGAATCACGTTCTTCCCCGACCGGCCGGATGTACTCTCCCGCTACAAGGTGCGGATGGAGGGCGACGAGACCCGGTTCCCGGTGCTCCTGTCCAACGGCAATCCCGTGGCCGAAGGCAAGGCCCAAAACCGCCGCCATTGGGCACAGTGGGAAGACCCCTTCCCCAAGCCTTGCTACCTCTTCGCGCTCGTCGCCGGCGGTCTCAAGGCGAACCGCGACAGCTTCACCACCATGAGCGGCCGCAAGGTGGACCTCGCAATCTGGGTGCGCGAGGCCGATCTCCCCAAGACGAGCCACGCGATGGAAAGCCTCAAGGCGGCCATGGCGTGGGACGAGAAGGTCTACGGCCGCGAATATGACCTCGACCTGTTCAACATCGTGGCCGTCAGCGATTTCAACATGGGCGCGATGGAGAACAAGAGCCTCAACATCTTCAACTCGGCCTATGTGCTCGCGGACCAGGAGACGGCGACCGACGCCGACTTCGACAATATCGCCCGCGTCGTCGCGCACGAATATTTCCACAACTGGTCCGGTGATCGCGTCACCTGCCGCGACTGGTTCCAGCTGAGCCTCAAGGAAGGCTTCACCGTTTACCGGGACCAGAGCTTCTCGGCGGACATGGCGAGCGCGGCGGTCAAGCGCATCGAGGACGTCCGGGTGCTCCGCGCCGCGCAATTCCCCGAGGATGCGGGGCCGCTCGCCCATCCGGTGAGGCCCGACAGCTATATCGAGATTTCGAACTTCTACACGGCGACCGTCTACAATAAGGGCGCCGAGGTCATCCGGATGCTCGCGACGGTCCTCGGCCCGGAGAAGTTCCGCGCCGGAACCGACCTCTATTTTTCGAGGAACGACGGCAAGGCGGTGACCTGCGAGGATTTCGTGAAGGCGCTCGAAGATGCGAGCGGTGTCGATCTGTCAGCCTTCAGGATCTGGTACAGCCAGGCAGGCACGCCCAAGGTGAAAGCGCGGCTGCAGCACGACGCGGAGGACAAGACCGCCACGCTGGAGCTGGAGCAGCACGTCGATCGGACGCCGGGGCAGCCGGCCAAGCAGCCGATGCCGATTCCACTGAAGACGGCGCTGATCGGCGAAGCGAGCGGACATGAGATCTGCCCGGAGCGCCTGATCGTCCTCGACCAGCCCCGGCAGACGATCAGCTTCGACAATGTCGTCGAGCCGCCGCTGCTCTCCATCAACCGCAATTTCTCCGCGCCGATCATCGTCGAGGCGGAGCGCGGGCCGGGCGAGCTGGAACGGCTGGCGCAAACCGACACCGACCCATTCGCCCGTTTCGAAGCGATGCAGGAGCTGATGATGCGCTCGCTGATCGCCGGCGCTCGAGGCGGCGACATGGACTGTGGGCCGGTGATCAGGGCGGTGGCAGCGACCCTCCGGTCCAATTCGCTCGACCCGGCCTTCAAGGGCGAAGCAATCATGCTTCCGAGCGAAGCGTTGATCGCCGACCGCGTGGACCTGGTCGATCCGGAAGCGATCCACCGGTCGCGCGAAATCCTCCGCCGGGAGCTTGGATCGAAGCTGAGCGGCGAGCTGCTCAGCGCCCACCGGTCCGACGGCGTCGAGGGCCACGACCTCTCGCCTGCCGCGAAAGGGATTAGGCGCCTTCGCACCGTTGCCTTGTCGCTGCTTTCGGCCGGCGACGAGCGCGAGGGCGCCGCGCTGGCGAAGGCGCAGTTCGACCGGGCCGACAACATGACCGATCGCCAGGGCGCGCTTGGCGTGCTCGTGTCGCTCGAGGCGCCGGAGCGGCAGTCGGCGCTCGACGCCTTCTACGGCCGATTCCGGGACGATGCGCTCGTCATCGACAAATGGTTCGCCCTCCAGGCGGCGGCACAGCGCAAGGACACGGTGGACCAGGTCGTGCGACTGTCGACCCATCCGGACTTCAAGATCACGAACCCCAATCGCCTGCGAGCGCTCGCCGGCACGTTCGGGGCGAACCACTGGGCTTTCCATTCGCCCGATGGGCGCGGCTATGCCTTCCTCGCCGACATGATTCTCGACGCGGACAAGATCAATCCGCAGGTCGCTGCGCGCCTGGTGCCGCCGCTCGGCCGCTGGCGCCGCTACGAGCAGAAACGCTCGGAGCTGATGCGCAAAGAGCTCGAGCGGATCGCGGCGACGCCGGGGCTGTCGAAGGACGTGTTCGAGCAGGTGACGAAGTCGCTGGCGTAGCCGGACGCTTGGCCGCTGGTGTATTAGCCGACTCGCCGCGGAGGAGGGCCGATCATGGCTGCAACCACCATCAAAGCCGGAGAAAGAGCGCCGCTCAACATTCTCGGAATGCCGCTCACCATGCTCTGCGAAGCAAGCGAAACCGGCGGCGCATGGTCATTGTTCGAGGAGGAGGTCCCGCTGGGAATGGGACCGCCGCCGCACCGGCACGATTGGGATGAGGCCTATTATATTCTCGAAGGCGAGATCGACTTCGAGATCGACGGCGAGCGGGTGAAGTCGACGAAGGGTGACTTCAACTACCTCCCGCGCAACACCGTGCATGGCTTCAAGGGCGCTTCACAGACCCCGTCGCGGGTCTTGATCTTTGCCGCCCCCGCGCACGGATCCGAATTCTTCCGGGAGCTGAACGACGAGGTCCGCGCGATCCCTGACGATCTCGGCAAGATTCCGCAGATCGGCGAGCGTCACGGAATCCATTTCATGCCCGCGCGGGTGGAAAGCTCCTAACCGCCGATCCACTGGGCGACTTGCTGGGCGACCTGGTTCGCGGCGCTGTTCAGCGCCGGGCCGACGCTGGTCGACGTGCCGTCCGCCGGAGCAGTGGCAGTGAAGCGGCGCGCCTCCACCCGGTCGCCTCCGGCCGTCGTCAGCGCGGCGTCATATTGCACGACCACCTGACCGGTCGCGGCATCATAGCCGAACCTCTGCAGCGCTCCGCTGACGACCAGGCCCGGGTCCAGCGAGCTCTGGTTCTGGTCGAGCACCACGCGGCCCGTCGTGCGCCGCACCGTCTCGGCGACGAGGTCCTTGAACAGCCGGTCGGGCGTATCGATCCACTGCAGGTTGGGGACATATTGAACGACGGTCGGGCTGACCTGGACGGGGACCCGGGTGGTCCTCAGCTCCTTCGCCACGACCGGGACGGCGATGGTGACGGCGCGCCCCGCGGGTGAGGCCCTGGTGATCGTGCCGGGATCGGCCGCTTCCGGAGTCAGGGTGAACAGATAGGGCGGAGGCTTCCCGCCGCCGCCGAGCAGGCCGCCGAGCGAGCACCCGCCGAGCGCGACGGCGAGCGCCGCAAGAGCAACCAAACGCGTCCGACCCTTCATTTGCGTTTCCCTGGCTTATAGTCGGGCAGCTTCTCCGGCCCGAGGGTGCCGCCGATCCCGCTCTGCTCGACGCGCTCGGACACGCCTTTGAGCGACTGGGTGAGGTCCCGCATTTCGCGCACGAGCCGGTTGGCCTCCGGAAGCGTCGACTTGGAGAAATTCTGCACTCCGGGCCGGGCGTCGGTGATCATCGCGTCGAGATTGTCGGCGGCCTGCTGCACATGCGCGATCGCGGTCCTGAGGTCCTTCGCGGCGGGCTCTCCCTGCTCGGTCACGAGGCGGTTCGCGTTGGCGCTCAGCGCAGCGACATTGTTGGCTGCAAGGCCGGCATTGTGTGATGCGGTCTTGATCTCGACGATCGTGTCGCCGAGCTCCGGAGCCCGCTTGCGCAGCTCCGCGGTGGTCGCATCGATATTCTCGAGGATGTCGGAGATGGAGTTCTGGTTCTTGTCGCTCAGCAGCTCGGTCAGCCGCTCCGTCAGCCGCTGGATGCGGTCGATCAGCTCCGGAGCGCTATTGAGGAGCGCGCTGATGCCCCCCGAAGTCGCCGGAATGACCGGGCACCCCTGCGGGCCCGCCTGCTCGATGGCCGACCGGCCACGCTCGGCACCGGTCAGCTGAATCTCGCTGACGCCGGTGAAGCCGACGCCGTGAATCTGCGCGCTCGTGCCCTGAAGCACCGGGGTCTGCTGTTCGACCTCGATGCGCACCCAGACGAATTCGGGCCGGTTCGGAAGCAGCGAGATCTTGCTGACCTGCCCCACCGGCACTCCGGAGAAAGTGACGTTGGACCCCTTGTTGAGCCCGCCGACGCCCTGCGCGAAATAGATGTCGTAGCATTTGGTCGACTTGTTCGAGAGGCCCGCGAGCCAGACGATGAAGATCAGCGTGCCGACGAGCAGCGCCACCGTCACCGCACCGACCATGATGTAGTTCGAGCGCGTCTCCATCAGGCCTCGGCGTGCTCCTCATAATTGCTCGCCGCGGTGCGTCCGCGCGGCCCGTTGAAATATTCTTGTATCCAAGGATGGTCCAAAGCCAATAGTTGCGGAATCGTTCCGACCGCGATGACCTTTCTGTCGGCGAGAACCGCGACGCGGTCGCAGACGGCGTGCAGCGTGTCGAGGTCGTGGGTGATCAGGAACACCGTGAGATCGAGCCGCTTCTGGAGCGACCGGACGAGCTCGTCGAAGGCCGCGGCGGCGATCGGGTCGAGGCCCGCCGTAGGCTCGTCGAGGAACAGGAGCTCGGGGTCCAGCGCGAGCGCTCGCGCAAGCCCCGCGCGCTTCACCATGCCGCCCGACAGCTCCGACGGATATTTGGGCCCGGCGTCCGGTGGAAGCCCGCCCATCGCGATCTTGTAGGAAGCAATCTCGTCGAGGAGCGGCGGGCGCAGGTAAGGAAAATATTCGCGGATCGGCACCTCGACATTCTCGGCAACCGTCAGCGTCGAAAAGAGCGCGCCGTTCTGGAACAGAATTCCCCAGCGACGGCGAATGTTCTTTGCCTCGTCCTCGCTGCGGTCGATCATGTTCTCGCCGAGCACCTCGATTTGACCACGATCCGGCGTCTGGAGGCCGATAATCGAGCGCAGAAGCACCGACTTGCCGGTGCCCGAACCGCCGACCACGCCTAGGATCTCGCCGCGGCAGACGGTGAGATCGAGATCCTC
>DASVXR010000316.1:0-1716 GCA_036392595.1 Sphingomicrobium sp. | reverse complement strand
GGGAACGCAATCCGAACGAGGCCGAAGTCTATCGCATCGGAATCGACAGCGGCACGCCAGTCCCGCTGACCAACCGCAAGGGGCCCGATTTCCAGCCCGTCGTTTCTCCCGACGGGCGGCTGATCGCCTATGTCGGTTTCGACGACGTGGGCCACGCCAACCAGGACACGAAGCTGTCCGTCATGAACCTCGACGGCTCGGGCAAGCGCGTCCTTACGGGCAATTTCGACCGTGCCGTGGGAAACCCCGTCTGGTCGTCGGACAGCCGCTCGATCTACGTCCAATATGACGAGCACGGCAGCAACCGCGTCGCGCGCGTTGGCCTGGACGGCTCCCGCCGCGACGTCGCGACGGCATTGACCGGAAGCGGCCTCGACCGGCCGTACAGCGGCGGCGATTATAGCGTTTCGCGCAACGGCGTAGTCGCCTTCACGACCGGCGACAATTTGCACCCATCGGACGTCGGCGTCGCGATAGGCGGGAACAGCCGCAAGCTGACGCACCTCAACCAGCAGCTCGAGGCCAAGGCTCTCGGCCAGCCGCAGAAGCTGGCGGTCACCTCGGAGTATGACAAGCGCCCGATCGACGCCTGGATGATCACTCCTCCTGATTTCGATCCGGCGAGGAAGTACCCGCTGATCCTCGAGATCCACGGCGGCCCCTGGGCCGCCTACGGTCCGAGCTTCTCGACCGACGACCAGCTCTACGCGGCCGATGGCTATGTCGTTGTCTATGCCAATCCCCGCGGGTCGACCTCCTACGGCCAGGCGTTCGCCGACGAGATCGAGCAGAACTACCCCGGCCACGATTATGACGACCTGATGAGCGCGGTCGACGCCGCGATCGCGACCGGCCATGTCGACCCGAACAATCTGTTCGTGACTGGCGGCTCCGGCGGCGGAGTGCTCACCGCCTGGATCGTCGGCAAGACCGACCGCTTCCGCGCCGCAGCGACGCAGAAGCCGGTGATCGATCTCGCGAGCTTCGCGCTCACCACCGACTTCGCGGCCGGCTTCTCACCCTATTGGCGGAAGGCACGGCCGTGGGAGGATCCGCAGGGCTATTGGAAATATTCCCCGCTATCGCTCGTCGGCAATGTGAAGACGCCGACGCTGGTCGTCGTCGGAAGCGACGACTACCGCACCCCGGTCAGCGAGGCGGAACAATATTATACGGCGCTGCAAATGCGCGGCGTCCCGACGATGCTGGTGAAGGTGCCGGGCGCGAGCCACGGCAGCATCGCCTCGAGGCCCAGCCAGGCCGCCGCGAAGGCGGCCGCGATCCTCGCCTGGTTCGACAGGTACCGGACCGACAAGGCGGCCGCTCAGCCGGTTGCCGAGAACGAAGGGTCGTCCACGCCCGGCGGCCACTAACGCAGTTGTCGTTTCGCAACCTTTTCGCGCGCCGGCCTTTTCATGGCCGGTCGCGGCTCATGCACATGATTGGGGAGAGACGATGAACAAACTCCGCTGGCTCGCGGCAAGCGCCATCGCGCTGACCGCCGTTCCGCTTTCCGCTGCATCCACGGGCGCCTTCAGCACGCAGCGCCTCTCCGACGTCGACAAGGCGCTCGCATCCGACGCCTTCGAGGGCCGAGGCACGGGGGCCGCGATCGAGCCGAAGGTGATCCAATATATCGCCGACCAGTTCAAAGCGGCGGGCGTCCAGCCGGGCGGTGACCTGATCAACGGGCAGCGCAGATGGTTCCAGAAGGTA
>DASVXR010000315.1:0-2048 GCA_036392595.1 Sphingomicrobium sp. | reverse complement strand
CATGGCGATTTTGCCGGCGCTCGGAATGTTGGTGAATGCGGCCATGCTGTTGCGCCGCACCGTTCCGTGGGCCGTCGCGAACATGATGTGCAGCCCGCCCCATTCGGCCTCGTCTTCGGGCAGCGGAAGCACGGTCGAGATGGTCTCTCCGGCCGCCAGCGGCAGGAGGTTGATCATCGGCCGACCCTTGGTGTTCGGACCGCCTTCCGGCAGGCGCCAGACCTTCATCCGATAGACTCGGCCGAGGTTCGAGAAGAACAGCACCGGATTGTGGGTCGAGGTGACGAACAGGGTCGTGACCGCATCCTCGTCCTTCGTCGCCATTCCGGAGCGACCCTTGCCGCCGCGCTTCTGCTCGCGGAAGACGGCGAGGGGAGTGCGCTTGATGTAGCCCTCCATGGTCACGGTCACGACCATGTCCTCGACCTCGATCAGGTCCTCGTCCTCGATCCCGTCGGCGGCAGGAGCGAGCTCGGTCACGCGCGGGGTGGCGAACTCGGCTTCGACCTCATCGAACTCCTCGCGCATCACCTCGTAGAGGCGGGCGCGATTGGCGAGAATTTCGAGCAGCTCGCCGATATTCATCGCGAGTCCTTCGAGCTCGTTGCCGATCTCGTCGCGGCCGAGCGCCGTCAGGCGATGCAGACGAAGCTCGAGGATCGCCTTCACCTGCGCGTCGCTGAGTCGGTAGCTCTTGTCGGCCTTCTGCGGCTCGACCGCTTCGACGAGCGCGATGTACGGGCGGATCTGCTCCATCGGCCAGTCGCGCTCGAGCAGCTTCTCGCGGGCTTCGGCCGGCGTCTTCGAGCCGCGGATCAGCTTCACCACCTCGTCGAGGTTGGTGACGGCGACGACGAGCCCGAGCAGGAGGTGGGCGCGTTCGCGGGCTTTCAGCAGCTCGAACTTCGAGCGGCGGGTGATCACTTCCTCGCGGAAGCGGACGAAGCTCTCGATGATGTCGCGGAGGGTCAGGGTTTCCGGGCGGCCGCCGCGGATCGCGAGCATGTTCGCGGGGAAGCTCGACTGGGCGGGGGTGTGGCGCCACAGCTGGTTGAGGACGACCTCGGGCGTGGCATCGCGCTTCAGGTCGATGACGATGCGCACGCCTTCGCGGTTGGATTCGTCGCGGATGTCGCTGACCCCCTCGATGCGGCGGTCCTTGGCGGCCTCGGCGATCTTCTCGACCAGGCCGGACTTGCCGACCTGGTAGGGGATTTCGGTGAGGACGATCGAACGGCGCTCGCCGCGGCCTTCCTCGACATGGTGGCGCGAGCGAAGGAGGATCGAGCCGCGCCCGGTGGTGTAGGCCCCGCGGATGCCCGACTGGCCGAGGATGAAGCCGCCCGTGGGGAAGTCCGGGCCCTTCACATGCTCCATCAGGCCTTCGGACGTGATGGTGGGATCGTCGATATAGGCGCGGCAGGCGGCTAGCACCTCGCCGAGATTGTGCGGCGGGATGTTGGTCGCCATGCCCACCGCGATTCCGCCTGCACCGTTGACCAGAAGGTTGGGAAACCGGGCGGGGAGAACCTGCGGCTCGCGCTCCGACGCGTCATAGTTGGGCTGGAAGTCGACCGTGTCCTTGTCGATGTCGCCCAGCAGGAAGTTGGCGACCTTCGCCAGGCGCGCTTCCGTGTAGCGCATGGCCGCCGGCGGATCGGGGTCCATCGAGCCGAAATTGCCCTGGCCGTCGATCAGGGGGACGCGCATCGACCAGCTCTGCGTCATCCGGGCGAGGGCGTCGTAGATCGCCTGGTCGCCATGCGGGTGATACTTACCCATGACGTCGCCGACGATGCGGCTCGACTTGCGGTAGGGCCGGCCGGCGACATAGCCCGCCTCCTGGCAGGCATAGAGGATGCGGCGGTGGACGGGCTTCAAACCGTCGCGGACGTCGGGCAAGGCGCGACTGACGATGACGCTCATCGCGTAATCGAGGTAGCTGGTCTTCATCTCCTCGACGATGGAGATCGGAGCGATGTCGCTGTCGCCCGAGGAAGGTGGGCCTGGCGGGGGTGTATTGTTATCGTTGCGGTCGTCGACCGGGG
>DASVXR010000314.1:0-7140 GCA_036392595.1 Sphingomicrobium sp. | reverse complement strand
ATGAGCTCTTCATGGAAGTGCTGACCTGCATCAACTCGCCCGAGCTGGTCTTGAGGTGGATGAATGAGGCGGGCGTGTTCGGCCGCTTCATTCCCGACTTCGGCCGCGTCGTCGCCCAGATGCAGTTCGACATGTACCATCATTATACCGTCGACGAGCATTCGATCCGCGCGATCGGCCTGCTCGCCGCCATCGACCGGGGCGAGCTGAAGCAGGACCACCCGCTTTCCACCGCCATCATCAAGCAGATCGGCTCGCGGCGGGTGCTTTATGTCGCGGTGCTGCTGCACGACATCGCCAAGGGTCGGGGCGGCGACCATAGCGTCATCGGCGCCGAGATTGCGCTCAGGCTTTGTCCCCGCCTCGGCCTCGATCCTGCGGAGTCCGAAACCGTCTCCTGGCTTGTCCGCTATCACCTGCTGCTGTCGTCGACTGCGTTCAAGCGCGACCTCGCGGACCCGAAGACGATCGAGGATTTCGTGCGCCAGGTGCAGAGCCCGGAACGCCTGCGGCTGCTGCTGATCCTCACGGTCGTGGACATCCGCGCAGTCGGCCCGGGCGTGTGGAACGAATGGAAACGCACTCTTCTTCGAACGCTTTTCGAAGCGGCGGAGGAGCGGCTTCGTCTCGGCTACAAGCATCACGGCCGCGCCGAGCTCGTCGAGCACCGGCAGAAGGAGCTGACCGATGCGCTCGGGTGGAAGTCGAGCGTCGTTCGAGCGCATGCGCGGCGACTTCCCGACAGCTACTGGCTGGCCGAGCCGCTCGCCTGGCAGATCGCCAATGCGAAGCAGGTCGCTGCCGCCGAGGCGCATATCGGAGAGCCAAGCCCGAGCGTCGTCGTCGAGGACGATCCCGAGAGCGGCGCGACCCGGGTCAGCGTGTTCGCGCCGGACCGCGAAGGCCTCTTCTACCGGATCTCGGCCGGCCTTGCCTCGGCGGGCGCGAACATCATCGATGCGCGGATCCACACCACGAAAGACGGAATGGCGCTCGACAATCTGCTCGTGCTCGACGGGCGCGGACAGCCTTACGCCGACCGGCGGCTACGCTCGCGGCTGGTCAAGTCGGTCGAGCAGGCGTTGACGAGCGAGCGCGCTCCGGTCCTACCTAGCCCCAAGCTGGCCGCCGGCAGGGCAAGAGCCTTCAGCTTTGCTCCGTCGGTGTCGATCGCGGACCGTGCATCGACTCGAACGACCGTCGTCGAAGTGAATGCTCTCGACCGGCCGGCGCTGCTCGCGAGCCTCACCGCCGCGATTTCGCGATGCGGCTTCCTCATCCATTCGGCGCATATCGCGACATACGGCGAGCGGGCGGTCGACGTCTTCTACGTGACCAACGCCGAGCATCGAAAACTCGGGCCGGAGGAGAGCGACGGCCTGCGCGCGGCGCTGATCGAGGCCGCGCGCGAGACCGAGACTCTGGCCGCCTAAGCTAGTTGCCGCGCTCGGGTGCCGCTGGAGGCGGCGGCGGGGGCGGCGGAGGCGGAGGCGGAGGAGCGGGCTGCTCGACCACCGGAGGCGGTGGCGGTGCCGGCGGCGGCGTGTAGGGCGGCGGCGCCGGCCGCGCGAAGCCGAGCTTGCCGCGCAGCGTCACACCGAAGGTGCGCGGCTCGCCGAGGAACGCACCGTACAGCTGAGTCGCCCGGAAGGGCGTCGGCGGAGGACAGAAGCCGGCGACGGCGCCGCGGGCGGTGCAGCTGCCCTGGATCGGAGCGTCGAACGCGACCTGCAGGAAGTCCTCGTTGAAGAGGTTCTGCCCCCACAGTTCGATCGCCCATTGGTCGTTGGGCCCGTGCAGCCCGATCCGCGCGTTCACCACGTCGAAGTTGCCCTGGAGCTTCTCGATGTCGAGATCCGAGCCGGTATTGAAACGGCTCATGTGCCGGATGTCGGCATAGAGAAGGCCGCGGAGCCCGCTGCCGCCGATGGGCGGAGTCCAGGCGAAGGACCCCGTCGCCGTCCATTCGGCCGAGTTGGAAATCCTTCGGCCGGGCAGCTGGAACAAGGCATTCGTCAGCGGCCGTCCGTCGGCGCCGACGAGATTATTGCGGTACTTGGTATTGGCCATCACCAGGCCCGCATTGATCGCAAGGTCGCGAAGCGGGCGAGTGAAGGCCTCGAGCTCGAAACCGACGCTCTTGACGCCGCCACGGACCTTGCCGGTGCAGGCGCCGGTCAACGGATTGTTGTCCGAGTCCAGCCCGCCCAAGTCAGTGCTGCAGCTGTTGATGTTCTCGACGATGAAGTTGAGGCCATTGAACGTGTTCAGCTGGAAGTTGCGGAACACCTCGTGGAACAGCGCGAGGTTCACGTCGAGCCCGCGGCCGTTGTACTTGCCGCCGACCTCGAACGCGTCGTTGATCTCCGGCTTGAACTTCAGATTCTCGGCCGACGCGACGATGCCCTGGCAGCCGGTCTGGGCCGGGCTCACGCAGATCGCCCCATTGCCGGAGAGGCCATTGGCGACGGTATTGGCACGAAATAGCGCCGAGCGGTCGAGGTTGAACCCGCCCGCCTTGTAGCCGCGCGAATAGCTGGCGTAGGTGAGCAGCCGGTCGAACGGCTTGTAGCTCAGCACGCCCGTCCAGGAGAGCCTGCTTTCCTTGAGCGCGTCGTTGAGCGCGAGCGAGCCGCCGGGAACGCTCGGGCTCACGCATGGGAGCGTCTGGAGCGTGGTTCCCGAAAAAGCCGTGCAGAGAATGTTGTTGTCGGTGAGCGCGGCGTCGAGCGTCTTCTTCTCGTGCGTGTAGCGCGCCCCGAGCGTCAGCTTCAGCCGGCCGTCGGGAGTGATCGAGAAGATATTGTGCGTGAACAGCGCCCAGTTGTTGCTGGTCTGGTCGTAAAGGTCGTTGAGCGCCGCCCCGTTGAGAGTGAGCAGCGGGCTTGCGAGATTCGAAAAGCCGCTGGTCGTGAACGGCGGGATGGTGAACGGGGTCAGTCCCGCAAAGGCGCGGAACACCGGCTGCTGCGCGGCTGGCAGGGAGCCTACGACCAGAGGGGCAACGATCGGGTTGAAGCAGGTCGGACTGCTCGGCGTGACGAGCACGCTGCCTGCAGCCACCGCCGACGGAATGCCGCTCGCAATCAGGCCCTGCGCGAAATTGTTCGCGACGAGGCAGTTGGCGTAGCGGGCATAGTCGTTGCCGTAGGCCAGGTTGTCCTTCAGCCTCAGCTTTTCGTTGGCGTAATAGGCCCCGACGAGCCAGTCGAGCCGGTTGTTGAACGTATTCCCTTGGAGCCTGAGCTCCTGGGTGAAGGTCTTGAACCGGTTGAAGGAGCCGCCGTCGCTGGCGCGGTAAAGGATGTCGAGATTGTTGAAGTCGGCGTCCTGGCCGCGCGTATATTTATTGTAGCGATAGGCGCTGATCGACGTCAGCTCGGCCCAGCCCATGTCGTAGACGGCCTCGCCCGAGACGCCATAATCCTTGACCCGGCTGGCATAGTCGCGGCCCGGAGTGATCGACACCCGGCGCCCGAACGTGTCGTCGTTGATAATGGCGCCAAGGCCGCGCTCGATCGCGGCGATGGTCGAGGGCTGGCTGGCGGCGACGGTGCCCCCGGCTCCGACCGTGTCATGCGCCGGAAGATAGGTGGCGGCGCAGCATTCCTCGTCGCGGTGCGTATAGTCGCCGATCAGGCGGAAAGAGAAATTGTCGCTCGGCTGGTACAGCGCCTGGCCGCGCAGCATCCAGCGGTCGCGGTCGTTGACCCGCCGGCCCGAAATGACATCTTTCAAGAAGCCGTCGCGCTTCAGCCACACTCCGTCCAGTCGGGCCGCGATCGTGTCGGTGATGGGGCCGGTGATGCTCCCTTCGACCCGGCGCATGTCATAATTTCCGACGTCGATCTGGGCGCCGATCTCCGGCTCGAACCTCGGCTTGGCGGTGATGATCGAAATGAGGCCCGCCGAGGTGTTCCGCCCGAAGAGCGTCCCCTGCGGCCCTCGAAGAACCTCGATCCGGTCGAGCGCTCCGAGCTCGGTCAGGCCCATGCCCGCGCGCGAGCGATAGACGCCGTCGATGAAGATGCCGACGGAGCCTTCGAGGCCCGGGTTGTCGCCGACCGTGCCGATGCCGCGGATACGCGCGACCGCGGCGCCGCCTTCCGACGAGGTCGAGGAAACCAGCAGCGACGGGGCCACCTGGTTGAGCTGGCGAATGTCGGTCGCGCCGGTGTTGCGCAGATTGTCCGCGGTCACCGCGCTGACCGCCATCGGAACGTCGGACAGCGCCTGGTTGCGGCGCGTCGCGGTGATGACGATGTCGCCCGTGTCCACCGGCTGCTGCTCACGCGCCTGGTCCTGGGCCGCGGCACCCTCGGTCGCTCCGGGAGTCGGCTTGGCCGCCTGCTTGTCCGTGTCGGTTGTCGAGGTAGCGGTCTGGGCGAACGCCGGAGTCGCCACGGCAAAAAGGCCTGCCGAGAGCAGCCAGGTCGACTTGCGGATCATCTTCTCTCCCCTTTTGGCGCGCTGGAACGCGCTTGGCGGGGACGCTAATCCCGAACGGGGCCGTAATGGAAGCGACCGCGGTCGCTCCGCAGGACGAATGCCGCGACCCTGCAGCAATTTGGCAACAGCAGTGTAAGTAAGGGTCGCGCGCAGACCATCCGGGGGATGGTCGAGCATGAGCCTCAAACAGCTATTTGGGGGCGAGCACCATCAGCATCTGGCGGCCTTCCATGCGCGGATGGGCCTCGATCTTGGCCATTTCGGCCGTCTGCTCCTGCACTCGGCGGAGCACCGCCATGCCCAGCTCGCCGTGCGCCATCTCGCGGCCGCGGAAGCGCATGGTGACCTTCACCTTGTCGCCCTCCTCGAGGAACTCGACGATCTTCCTCATCTTCACGTCATAATCGTGATCGTCGATGTTCGGACGCATCTTGATCTCCTTGATCTCCTGCGTCTTTTGCTTCTTGCGCTGCTCGGCGGCCTTCTTCTGCGCCTCGTACTTGTAGCGGCCGATGTCGAGGAACTTCGCGACCGGCGGATCGGCGTTGGGCGAGATCTCCACCAGGTCGAGCCCCACTGCCTGCGCCTGCTCGAACGCTTCGCGCGTATACATCACGCCCAGATTCTCGCCGTTTTCATCGATGACGCGGACCTTCTGCGCCTGGATGAACTCGTTGTAGCGGGGGCCGCTCATCGGCGGCGGCGCCATGGGACGGCGCGGATAGGGCGGCGGTATAGTCGATTCTCCAGTTTGTTGTTCGAGCAGCGTCACGAATTAGGCATTCGGGCCCCGGAAGAAAAGTCCGGGCGGGCGAATCTGAGTCTTTTTTGCCGCAACCTGTGGCGGCACCGCGTCAGGAATCGCGAAGATCGGGCGGCACGGCTTCGGCAGCGAACGCCGCGACGGCTTCGTCGACGCTCATCATCTTCTGATGCTCGTCGCTGCCGAGACGGCGGATGGCGACTGTGCCCTCCTCCGCCTCGCGCTTGCCGACGACGAGCAGCAGCGGGACCTTGGCGAGGCTGTGCTCGCGCACCTTGTAGTTGATTTTCTCGTTGCGGAGGTCCGTTTCGGCGCGAAGGCCCGCGGCCGCGAGCTTCGCCGCCACGTCCAGCGCATAATCGTCGGCGTCGGAGACGATCGTCGCTACCACCGCCTGCACCGGCGTCAGCCAGAGCGGAAACCTGCCCGCATGGTGCTCGGTGAGAATCCCGATGAATCGTTCGAACGTTCCGAGGATCGCGCGATGGAGCATCAGCGGGTGATGCTTCTCGCCGTCCTCGCCGACATAGACCGCGCCCAGCCGCTGCGGCATCTGCGGGTCGAGCTGCAACGTCCCGCACTGCCAGGTGCGGCCGATCGCATCCTCGAGGTGGAACTCGAGCTTCGGGCCATAGAAGGCGCCCTCGCCGGGCAGAGTCTCATAATCGAGCCCGGTCTCCTTGAGCGCCTGCTCGAGGTCGCTCTCGGCCCGATCCCATTCCTCGTCGCTGCCGATGCGCTCGTCGGGACGGGTCGCGATCTTCACCTTGTAATCGGCAAAGCCGAGATCGCGGTAGACGAGGTCGAGAAGCGCGCAGAAGCGCTTGGTCTCATCGATCAGCTGGTCGCGGGTGAGGAAGATATGCCCATCGTCCTGGGTGAACTGGCGCACCCGCATGATCCCGTGCAGCGCGCCGTGCGGCTCGTTCCTGTGGCAGCAGCCATATTCGGCAAAGCGGACGGGCAGTTCCTTGTAGCTGGTGATGCCCTGCTTGAAGACCTGAATATGCGCCGGGCAGTTCATCGGCTTCAGCGCGAGCAGCTCGGCGTTGCCGGTGATCACCGGCTTGCCTTCCTCGGTCGAGGGAACCTCGTCGGGCACCACGAACATGTTCTCGCGGAACTTGCCCCAGTGGCCCGACTGCACCCACAGCTTTGAATCGATGAGCTGCGGGGTCTTGATCTCCTGGTAGCCGGCGGAGTCGAGGCGGCGGCGGAGATAGGCCTCGAGCTGGCGCCAGATGATCCATCCTTTGGGGTGCCAGAAGACGCTGCCCTGCGCCTCCGCCTGGAGGTGGAACAGGTCCATCTCCTGCCCGATCTTGCGATGGTCGCGTTTGGCCGCTTCTTCGAGGCGCTTGAGATATTCGTCGAGCTGCTTCTTGTTGAGCCACGCCGTCCCGTAGATGCGCGAGAGCATCGGGTTCTTGGGGTCGCCGCGCCAGTAAGCGCCCGAAACGCGCGTCAGCTTGAACGCCTGCGGGTCGAGCTTGCCCGTCGAGGCAAGGTGCGGGCCGCGGCAGAGGTCGATCCACGCAGCGTCGCCCTCGCCAGTCCGGTACATGGTGATGGTCTCGCCCGCGGGGAGCTCCATCACCCATTCGGCCTTGAACGCCTCGCCGCTCTTCTCGAAGAAGTCGCGCACCTGGTCGCGGGTCCACACCTCGCGAGTGAGCGGCTTGTCAGCCGCGATGATGCGCCGCATCTCCTCCTCGATCGCCGGCAGGTCTTCTTCCGTAAACGGGCCGCGCTCCGCGGTCGGCGCGAAGTCGTAATAGAAGCCATCCTCGGTCGCCGGGCCGAAAGTGATCTGCGTTCCGGGGAAAAGGTTCTGTACCGCCTCGGCGAGGATGTGCGCGAAGTCGTGCCGGACGAGCTCCAGCGCATCCTTCTCGTCGCGCGAGGTGATCAGCGCGAGGCTCGCGTCG
>DASVXR010000313.1:0-2828 GCA_036392595.1 Sphingomicrobium sp. | reverse complement strand
GGAGGAACTCCAGCTTCGGCGGCAAGCTTCCGCCGGGCTTCGCGAAGCGCGTCGAACAAGGGATCGGGCGGGCCGTCGAAGCGCTGGCGTCGGGCGCGTTTCCGCGGCGGCGGAACGGCGATGGTCAGCTGCTGCTCGCCCTTGAGGATCGGCTTGGCGCCGGGGCCGAAGCTCAAACCACCGTAAGCGTCGGCCCGCAGTGCATCGCGTGCGATCAGCGCTCGCGCGACCGGTTTGATGAGCGGCAATTCGTCCGCAGTCGCTACGCCGAACACCGACAGCCGGTGATGGCCGAAGCTGCGCACCTTCTCGTTGTCGTTCCCGGCGAGCACGTCAGTCAGGTGTCCGACACCGAAGCGCATTTCGGTCCGAAAGGCGGCGGAGAGCAATTTGCGCGCGACTTCGGTGGCGTCGATGGACGCCGGCGGCTCGAGGCAATTGTCGCAATTGCCGCAAGCTTCCGGCGGATCCTCGCCGAAGTGCTTCAGGAGAATGGCGCGGCGGCAGGTTGGCGCCTCGACAAAGGCGGCGAGCGCATTCAGCCGCTCGCGCTCACCCGCGCGGCGGCCGGGCTCAACTTCCGTCTCGATGCGCCGGCGGGCGAGAGCCAAGTCCTCTGCGGACCAGAACAGCCAGGCTTCGGCAGGTTCACCGTCGCGGCCGGCGCGCCCGGTTTCCTGGTAATAAGCCTCGATCGACTTGGGCATCGCCGCGTGGGCGACGAAGCGCACGTCTGGCTTGTCGATGCCCATGCCGAAGGCGACGGTCGCCGCGATCACCATCTCTTCCGAAACGACGAATGCCGCCTGGTTGCGGGCGCGCACCTGCGGCTCGAGGCCGGCGTGATAGGGCAGCGAAGGCCGGCCTGTGCCGGCGATCTGCTCCGCGATCCGTTCGGCCTTGTCGCGGCTCGGCGCATAGACGATCCCCGCGCCCGGCTGCTGCGCCAGAAGCATCTTGAGCTGCCCCGAAAGGCCGTCGCGCTGGCGAACGTTATAGCGGATGTTCGGCCGGTCGAAGCCCGCAATGACCAGCCCCTCTTCCGGGATTCCAAGCTGCGCGAGAATATCCGCGCGCGTGCGCCGGTCGGCCGTCGCGGTCAGTGCGAGGCGCGGCACGTCCGCATTGTCGTCGAGCAGGGGCTTCAGCTGGCGATAGTCCGGGCGGAAATCGTGACCCCATTCGCTGACGCAATGCGCCTCGTCGATCGCGATGAGGGCGAGGTTCACTCGGGCAACGAGGCGGCGGAAAGCCTCCGTCGTTGCACGCTCGGGCGCGACGTAGAGCAGGTCGAGCTCGCCGTTCCTGAGACGCTGCACCGTGTGCTCGCGGTCGCCATCCGCCGAGGTCAGCGACGCGGCGCGAAGCCCGTTCGCATTCGCGCTTCGAATCTGGTCGTGCATCAGCGCGATCAGGGGCGAGATCACCAGCGCCGCCCCTTCGCGGGCGAGCGCCGGGAGCTGGTAGCAGAGAGACTTGCCCGTCCCGGTCGGCATCACCGCCAGCGTATGCTTGCCCCCGAGCACTCGGCCGATCACCTCCTCCTGCACGCCACGGAAGTGGTCGAAGCCGAAGACGCTTTTGAGGAAGTCGTGGGGGTCGGTCATTCTACTCATGCACTGGCGGACCGAGCCTCCGCGGATGGAGAGCGGTTCGTAGCGGCGCTCCCGATCAACGCCAAGCCCTACTCGGCCGCCTGCGCGGTCTCCTCCAGCAGCTGCTCCGCCGCCTGGCGGTACCACAAATCGGCGTAGAGGTTCCCGCGCTCGAGCAGTTCGTCATGCGTGCCCTGCTCGGCGACGCGGCCCTCGTCGAGAACGACGATCTGGTCGGCGTTGACGATGGTCGACAGGCGGTGCGCGATCATGAAGGTCGTGCG
Organism: Sphingomicrobium sp.; assembly: GCA_036392595.1. GTDB lineage: Bacteria > Pseudomonadota > Alphaproteobacteria > Sphingomonadales > Sphingomonadaceae > Sphingomicrobium. The sequence goes on along the minus strand of DASVXR010000313.1, from coordinate 949 downwards.
GCTCTCCGCCACTCGATCGAGCGTTTCCTGGATCGCCTGCTCGGTGCGGCTGTCGAGCGCGCTCGTCGCCTCGTCGAGCACCAGGATGGGCGGGTTCTTGAGCAGGGTGCGGGCGATGGCGACGCGCTGCTTCTCTCCGCCGGAAAGCTTGAGCCCGCGCTCGCCAACCATCGCTTCATAGCCATCGGGCAGAGCGTCGATGAAGCGGTCGATGGCCGCTCCGCGCGCCGCTTTCCGGATGTCGTCGTGGGGAGCCTCGTCGCGGCCGTAACCGATGTTGTAGCCGATGGTCTCGTTGAACAGGACCGTGTCCTGCGGGACGATCCCGATCGCCGAGCGAAGGCTCGCCTGCGTGACTTCCGCAATGTCCTGGCCGTCGATGGTGACGCGCCCCGCGGTCGGGTCGTAGAAGCGGTAGAGCAGCCGCGCGATCGTGGATTTGCCGGCGCCCGATGGGCCGACGATCGCCACGGAGGTGCCCGCCGGGACATCAAGGTCCAGTCCCTTGAGGATCTCCCGGTCGGGCTCGTAGCCGAAGCGCACGCCTTCGAACCGCACATGGCCGTTGGTCACACGCAGCGGTTCGGCACCGGCGCGGTCGGTGATCTCGGCCGGCGTGTCCAAGAGGTCGAACATCGCCTCCATGTCGATGAGGCCCTGACGGATCGAGCGATAGACCCAGCCGAGCATGTCGAGCGGACGAAACAGCTGCATGAGGAGGGAATTCACGAGCACGACGTCACCGGGCGTGAAGCGCCCTCGGCTCCAGCCCCATACGGTGAAGATCATCGCTCCAGCCATCATCAAGTTGGTGATGAAGGCCTGGCCGATGTTCAGCCAGGCGAGGGAGACTTCGTTGCGGATCGCGGCTCGCGTGAACGCTCCGATCGCCTCGTCATAGCGCTTGGCCTCGCGCTCCTCGGCGTTGAAATATTTGACCGTCTCATAG
>DASVXR010000312.1:0-8808 GCA_036392595.1 Sphingomicrobium sp. | reverse complement strand
GGACGGTGACCGGATGAACGCTGCTCGCATCGAACGCATTCTGCAGTAGGTGCCCGACCGCCTGCTCGAGGGCGCCGTCGTCGACCATTGCGGTGAGGCTCGCGTCGCCGAGGAGGTTGACCTCGCGATTGCCTCGCCTGGTGGCGATCGCCGCGGTGAGGATGGGACGCAGCGGCCGAGCTTCGAGCTTCTGGACCCTCGCCGACGAGTGCGGGGCGAGCCGGGCGAGCAGCTCGTTCATCTTGCCCACCGACGATTGCAGGGTCGCGACCATGTCGGCGCGGAACTCGGGATTGTCGGCGTGACGCTCCGCGTTGCGGGTGAGGAGCGACAGCTGGCTCACCAGATTCTTCACGTCGTGAAGGATGAAGGCGAAACGGCGGTTGAATTCCTCGAACCGTTGCGCGTTCGCCAGCGCCTCCTGCCCCAAGGCTTCCGCGAGCGAGCTCGCGGCCTGGTTGCCGGCGGTGCGGAGCAGGTCGAAATCCTCCCAGTCGAGCGGCCGCCGGTAATCGGGCGGAGCGAGGACGGCGAGGCCGATGAGGCGCTGGTTGTGGACCAGCGGAATCCCCGCCCACAGTGAATCGTCATCCAGCATCCACTGCGGCACCCGGATCGCGCCGTCCTTCGCGCTCGCCCAGCCGTGACGCAGAGCCTCATATTCGAGGATTCGCGCTGAGCTTTCGACGTCGTTCCAGAATTGGGAGACCTCATGCAGCTGGTCCGCGGGCGGGTGCGCACCGGACCAGTTCCATTCGGCCGCGACGTCGAGCGCGGATCCGCCGGTGCCGACCAGGAGCAGGCCACCGGGTGAATCCACGATGTCGGCGAACGCCTTGATGATCCGCTCGCCCAAAGGCGCGGCGTCGGGGCCGGCGCGGCCCACTGTCTCCGTGAAACGCAGCCACTCGGTACGGTAATCGTAGCGATGCTCGAACAGATGCTTGGCGAGCTTCACCTTCACCCAGCCGCGCGCCCATTCGGACAGGACGAGCACCGCGACCGCGATCATCATTCCGGCGAGCAGCGCAGCGGTAATCGAGCTCGCCCAGTTCCACTCGCTTCCGCGAAGCGCGGTCGCGAGCACCGCCATGACGAGGAAATAAGCGCAGATCGCGAGCAGCGAGAGCGACTGGAAGGTAGCGGCGCGCGAAAGCCGGATGCGCAGCGACTTTCCGCGAGGAGAACCCACCGCGAACAGAGGCGCGATGATCGCGGTGAACAGTCCGCGATACTGGAACAGCTCGGCCGCCCCGGGCGCGTCGAGATAGGCCAAAGTGTAGAGATTGAGGTCGTAGCCCCAGATGAGGGCCAGCCCGAGCATCGCCGTCCGGATGCCGATTCGGCTCTGCGGCGCCGCCTGGCCATAGACGTTATGCACGAGGACCAGCGCTCCGGCGGAGCAGGTGATCCTCAGCAGATGGCTGGTCGCAAGCGCGCTGCTGGCCATGGCCGGAGGCAACGCCCCGATCAGCAGGATGAGGTTGATCGTCAGCTGCAGCCCGATCACGAGGCCGACCGCGGCGAAGACCAGGCGGATGGCCTTTCGGGCGCTATGCTTGAGGTCGCCGCAAATCGAGTGAAGCAGGACGATCCACGACAGGTTCCGGATCGTCTCCGCCGGCAGGGTGAAGACATCGGTTGGCCCGCGGATCGCACTGACCGAAGCCCAGACTGCCGTCGCGAAAAAGGCGCCGATGACCAGCTTGTCCGGTCCTTCGACCCGCTCGCGCAGGCGCCAGACGAGAATCGAGGCGAACAGGCACGCCGCGACCGCGTAGCTCCAGAAGGCGATCAGCGCGTTCATTGCGTCGCCTTGCTGGGCCCGACTGTCAAATCCGCCGACATAGGGTCGACGTGTCGCTAAACTTTACAAATAAGTGGTGAACGGCGCCCCGGCGGTCAACGCGCCCCGGACTGCAACGGCACCAGCTCCATGACGTCCAGCTGGGACTCGAAATGGGGACGCGGCATCACGAGGCGCCACCGGTTCGGGCCGATCCGCTCGACGTACCCCGCGACGTTGCGAGTCTCGTCCTCGCCGTACTGCAGCGCCCTGCGCTCGTCCCCGAGCACGAGCGTGCCGAGGAAGACCTGCCGCACCGTATCGTTGGGGAAGATCAGGCCGACCTGCCGCTGCGAGCCGCTGAGCTTGGCGAGCTTCTGAAGCTGGCGCGCCTGGCTTACCTGGCAGGTGAAGGGCGGGTAGGCGACCCAATCGAGCATGCCCTGGCTCTTCGCGCCGAGCTTGATCACCCGGCAGCGGTAGAAGCCGTTGGGAATCGGGCCGCCCAAGGCAGCGTCCGGCTGGAGCAGCGGGCCCTCTCGCGCAATATCCGCGGCATGGCCAGCGCGGGTTGCGGCGCCGAGCGCTCCGGTGAAGGCCGTGCGCCAGTCGCGCAGCCGCTCGCGATCGGGCCCGCTCACGATCTCGCGCCAGTTGGTCGTCGCCATGGGAATCATCGGCGAGTGCGGCGTCGTGCTGCAGCCGGCGAGGGCAAGAGCGATCGAAAGCAGGAAAGCCGAGCGCATCGGCGGCAGCCTAAGCGGCAGTCCAGCCTCCGTCCATGCTGAGGTTGGCCCCGGTAATCGACTTCGCCTCGTCGCGGCAGAGGAAGAGGGCGAGGGCGGCGACCTCCTCGGGGGTGACGAACCGCTTGGTCGGTTGGGCGGCGAGAAGCACGTCGTTCATCACCTGCTCGCGAGTCATGTTCCGCGCCTTCATCGTGTCCGGAATCTGGTGCTCGACCAGCGGAGTCCAGACATAGCCGGGCGAGATGCAGTTGACCGTGATCCCGTCCCTGGCAGTCTCCAGCGCCACCGTCTTGGTGAAGCCCGCGATCCCATGCTTGGCCGCGACATAGGCGGACTTGTTGGGCGAGGCGACGAGGCTGTGAGCGCTCGCGGTGTTGATGATGCGGCCCCACCCCTTCTGTTTCATCCCCGGGACGGCGAGGCGGGTCGTGTGGAAAGCGGCCGAAAGGTTGATCGCGATGATCGCGTCCCACTTGTCCGGCGTAAAGTCCTCGACGGGTGAGACGTGCTGGATCCCGGCATTGTTGACCAGGATGTCGATGGGCCCGAGCTCGTCCGCGCAGCGCTTCATCATCCGCTCGATCGCTGCCGGATCCGACATATCGGCGCCGTCGTGGACCGCGCCCAGCTCGCCGCACTCCTTCTCGATCGCTTGCCGGTCCCCAAAGCCGTTGATCATCAGCTTGGCGCCTTCGGCCGCCAATGCCTTCGCGATCGCCAGGCCGATGCCCGAGGTCGAACCAGTGACGAGCGCGACCTTGCCTTCCAAAATCATCCGCGAGTCTCCTTTGCGCCGCCTGTCGCGGCGAGATTGAACATTTGCAACCGCTGCCCACCCCGGCGCATTACGGCTGTGCAACAGGAGTTCGGATCATGCGGCTGGGCGACGAGCGCGAAAGCAGCAATTTCGAGGACGTGACCGGCCGAAGCGGCATGGGCTTCGGCGGCGGGGGCGGCAATGCCCTGGGCTGCCTGATCCCGCTCATCGCGAGCCGCTTTGGGATCGGCGGCGTGATCGTGCTGGTGATCGGTTATTTCCTGCTGAGCTCGGTCGGCGGCCTCAGCGGCCTGGGGGGCGGCAGCCAGGTTCCGAGCGCGCAACAAGGCGCGCCGGCCGGGCAGAGCACCCTCGATCCGAATACGCGCCACTTCATGCTGCAGGTGCTCGCCTCCACCGAAGATACCTGGGGCAAGTTGCTCGGCGGCCGCTACGAGCCGACCACGCTCGTCGCCTATTCAGAGGCCTATCAGTCGGGTTGCGGCGCGGCCCAGTCGGCGATGGGGCCCTTCTACTGCCCCACCGACAAGAAGATTTATCTCGACACCGAATTCTTCGACGAGCTGTCGCGACGCTTCCAGGCGCCCGGCGACTTTGCCCAGGCCTATGTCATTGCGCATGAGGTGGGCCATCATGTCCAGGACCTGACGGGACGCCTCGCCCAGGCGGAGCAGCTCCAGGCGCGGGCGAGCGAAACCGAGGGCAATGCGATCCAGGTGAAGATCGAGCTTCAGGCGGACTGCTACGCGGGCGTCTGGGCAGCGAACGCGAAGACCCCGGAAGGGCAGCCGGTGATGGAGCAGGGTGACTTCGAGGAAGGCATGCGCGCGGCTGAGGCGATCGGCGACGACACCCTGCAGCGCGAAACGCAGGGCAGGGTCGTGCCGGACAGCTTCACTCACGGCACGTCGGCTCAGCGGATGGAAGCGCTCCAGCGCGGCTACAAGAGCGGCGACCCGAACGTCTGCAAGTTCTAGAGCCTTATCAGCATCTTCCCGACGTTCTCGCCGCGGAAGAGGCCGCGGAAGGCGTCAGGCATGGCTTCGAGACCGTCGACCACCGTTTCGCGCGACTTGACGGTGCCGTTGGCGACCCACGGTCCCATCTCCTCGTAGAATTCGGCCATTCGCGGGAAATAATCGAAGACGATGAAGCCCTTCAGCCGGATGCGCATCGCGATCGTGCGCATGATGAATCGGAAGCATGGCGGGGTGGGATCGTTGTAGCCCTCGATCATGCCGCAAATGGCGAAGCGCGCATTCTGCCGGGCAAGCGCGAAAGCCGCGTCGAGATGGTCGCCTCCCACATTGTCGAAATAGACGTCGATGCCCTCCGGCGCCGCCGCGGCCAGGCTCTTGAGGATGGGCCCGGCCTTGTAGTCGATCACCTGATCCGCGCCGAGCGAGTGCACGAAGTCGCATTTCTTCGGCCCTCCGGCTGAGCCGATCACTGTGATTCCCTTTGCCTTGGCGATCTGGACGACCGTCGAGCCGACTGCTCCTGCGGCGGCGGAGACGAACAGGATGTCGCCTTCTTTCGCGCTCGCGGCGTCGAGAAGTCCGAAATAGGCCGTTGCCCCCGTCACTCCGAGCACGCCCAGGAAGAGCTCCGGCGCCACACCGAGCTCGGGCAGCTTTTGCGCCACCCGCGCGGAGACCACGGCCTCGTCACGCCAGCCGCCCATGTGCTGGACGAGATCACCGGCCGCGAAGCCGTCCGCCTTGCTCTCCACGACTTCGCCAACGGCTCCACCGTCCATCGGCTGGCCGAGCTCGAACGGAGGGACGTAGCTCTTCACGTCGTTCATCCGGCCGCGCATGTACGGGTCGACCGAAAGCCATTGGTTGCGGACCCGGATCATGCCGTCGCCGAGCGGCGGAAGCTCGATCTCCTTCAGCTCGAAGTCATCGTCCGTCGGAAGCCCGTTCGGCCGGTTCTTGAGGTGCCAGGCGCGCGCCATCTTTCTTCCCTTTCGGCAGCCGCATAGGCTCGCCGACGGGCACAAGAAAGGCCCGGCCGTGAAGGGGACAGACACGGCCGGGCCCACGTTTGCCTCCGTCACGCAGAGGCTGGTCTCAATGCTCTAGCGATAGGTGCCTTCGAAGCTCCTATCGAGCATTCGGGGACCCATCTCGCCCTGGTCCTCGCGCTCGAACAACGCACGAGAGCGGCTTTCGTCCCGCCAACGCTGACGCGCCTGCTCGGCCGAGCAATCGAGGATCACCCGGTCGCCCTCGACGCGGTCGATTTCCGAGCAACTGAGCGAATGGTGCGCTCCGCCGCTTTCGGTGTCGGACTTGCTGAGGATGAGCCGGTCGCCGGCGACGCGATCGACGGTGCCGACGTGCTGGTCGTCATTGCCGACCACTTCCATATGCTCGCGGATCTGGCCGAGGAGGCCGCGCTTCTGCTGCCGGCGCTGACGCCAGCTGCCGAAGTCGTCCTCGAAGCGGGACTGGTGCTCACGGCGATAATCGTCATAGTCACGGTCCAGCTCGCTCATGTGCCGGTCGCGCCACGAGCGGTAGTGCGGGTCATAGTCGCGATCGCTGCCCAGCGACGATCCGGCGAAGCTCGTGCGGCGATATTCATCGCGCCCATATTCGCTTTCCGGCCGACCATAGTCGCTCAAGCCACGCTCGCCGCGCCCGTAGCCGCTGGCGGCGAAGAATTGCTCGGACTCATAATCGCCACGGCCATAGTCGCCGGTCATCGGACGGTAGCCGCGCTCGCGATCGGAGTCGCGCTCACGGTCGCGTTCGCGGCCGCCCGAGGTTTCGCCGCGCCACCGGCTCGAGAGCAGGCGCTCGCCGCGGTCCCAGTCCGGCTCGTCCCGGCGCGATCTCTCGCGGCCTTCCCAGCCGCGCTCCTGCCGCTGGCCGAACGTGCCGCGACGTTCCTCGTCGCGGCGCCAGTCGCGATCCCGGTCGCGTCCGAATGCGCTATACTCGCGCCCGCGTGAGCTCCAGCCGCGCTCGCGCTCGTCCCTCATGCGATCCTCCCGGCGGCGGCGCTCGGCCTCTTCGTCGCCGAACCATGAGGCGACCTCGTCGCCCGCGCGCTCGAAGAAGCCGCGCTCGTCGCGGTCGCGTCCCCAACGACCTTCGCGATCACGGTCCCAGCCGCGTCCCTCGTCGCGCTCGCCGCGCCATCGGGAACGTTCATCACGCGGATCCCGCGTGTCGTACCGGTCATAAGCCATATTCGTCCTCCCTGGGGTGGTGCCGGCGGAATGCCGGCCGATGCTGGAGGAAAAACGAATGGCCGAGCACGGCCGTTCCTCTTGAAAGACGTTTCGGGGATGCCAAATCGGCAGGCCGAAACCCTCTTGGGACAAGCGATTTGCAAGGGGGGGAATTCGCGGCTAGGGAGCCGCCCACCGAAGGCGCGGGGCTGTAGCTCAGATGGGAGAGCGCTGCAATCGCACTGCAGAGGTCAGGGGTTCGATTCCCCTCAGCTCCACCAGCCTTTTCAATGACTTAGTGTGTCTCGGACCGGACCGGACCTCATCACGTCCACGCGAATGATCGTTCCCTTGGTGAAGGCTTGCGTGGCCTCCGCCAGATCGGTCGCCGTTATCTTCGCCAGCTCCGCGCGCAGAAGCTCATGCGATCTCAAGCCGCCGGTCTCGACGAATTCGCGGGCGAGCTTTGCGGTTATTTCCTCATTGCCCTGTGCGGCGCTGAGGTCCCGGCCGAGGAAATGGCTTCTGGCCGCGTCCAGTTCGGCAGGAGTGGGGGGCTGCGTTTCCAATCCGGCGAGCTGAGCGCGAAGCTCGGCTTCCATTGCGTCGGCCTTGTCGGGATCCACGCCAGTGGAAATTGTGGCCCAGGTCCGTCCGCCAGCGAAGCGGAGATCGCTATGGATATGATAGACGATGCCCTTCTGCATGATGGCGGAGCGCCCAAGCCGACCCGAATAATCGTGCGTCAGGACGTAGAGCAATAATCGCCAGGCGAGCGCCTGCCGAGTGCCAATTGGCGGACCTTCGACGACGTAGCCGAGCGCGCCTTGGGACAGGGGCTTCGCAATCCGTTCGCGAACCAGGCGCAGCGTGGGCGGGCGCGGAGGAGGGGGTGGCTTGCGGGTGACCAGGCCCGGAGTAACTCCGCCAAGCTGTCGCTCGAGAATTCTGAAGCCTCGATCCGGTTCGACTCTTCCGCTTACGATGACCGCCAGCGGCCTGGGCGTGTTCATGCCCCGACCGCCGATTTGCTCCAGCAGTAGCTGCTGCAGGCGCGTTGCCGGATCCTCGCTGGCTTGTTCAGGCTTCGCCTTGGGCAGTCGCCTAGCCGCTATCGCATGTGCGACGAGCTCCTCGAGGTCGCCTGGAGCGCCTGAGCGCACGACCGCGTCCATGTCCGTGAGCTCCGAAGGGCGCGTCCCGCGTTCGACGTATCCGTTCAGGAGAAGCTCAACGGTCGCCGTGTCGGACAGCGGGTTCGATTGGACCATGGCCGGCAGGCCAGCCGAAAGATGCTTCAATTGCGGTCCGCCGGCGGCACCGGTGACGGGAGGCCGACCGGGCCGGTCTGCTGCCTGCGCAGGACTCGCCTGCCCCGGACGTGAAACCGCCAACTTTCCAGGAATCATCCAGCCGACAGTCGAGCTATCCGCGCGAAGGTAGGTCCGAGCGACGCGGTGGACGTCGGCGGCTGTGACTGCCGCGATGCGTTGCGGCATGGCAAGCAGCGCATCGAGCGCGCCTATCCCTTCGAAGAACGCCAGCTGGTGCGCTGCGTCCTCGGTCGTCTGCACGTCTTGCGCGAGCTCTCGAACGACGGCCGCTCGTGCCTGGATCAGGCGCGGCTCAGGCGTTGCGGAGTTCGCAGCTCTGGAAATCCGATTCATGAGGTCCCGCTCGGGCACGTCGCGAGCTGCGGCTCGCGCGATCGAACCGCTGATGGTGAAAAGGAACGGCTCGCGAGTCGGCGGCAGGAATGTCGCGATGTCCCCAGCCGCGCCGAACAGTGACGAGCCTTTGACAGATGGAGCAGGCGACCAGTCGCTTTGATGGAGATTGAGGCCCGCTCCGCCCGACAGGATCTCCTGAAGCACCATGAAGGCCGGGAAGTCCGGGCTCGATGCGGCGGGCGAGGGGAAGGCGATGAGGAAATATTGCCGCTCAACCGGCCCTCTGAGTTCGATCCTCCGCTGTCCGCCTTGCGGAAGCTCGGCGGTGAAGTTCGCTTGCGCCACTGGCCTTGCCGGCACGTCGGCGAAATCTCGAGCGAGCAGCGCGCGGGCCTGTGCAGGCACGAAGTCGCCCGCAATGGCGAGGACCGCGTTACCGGGTGCATAGTGGCTCGCATAATAAGCGCGGGCATCGTCGGCGTTCAGGCGCTCCACGTCGCTGATGTACCCGGCCATTGGACTTCCGTAGGGGTGGGCCTGGATTGCGGTTCTCGCGACCGCATCCTGAAGGACCGATGCGGGATCGTTCTCGTAGCTGTGCAGTTCGGTGATGACGGCGCCGCGCTCTGCCTCGATCGACG